>JALZIX010000271.1 GCA_030860025.1 Actinomycetota bacterium | reverse complement strand
CGGCGTCGGCGTCGCTCAGCGGGCGGGTGCCCTCGGCGATGATCCGGGCCCGGGCCACACAGATCCGGCCCTCGGCCAGCGAACCCAACGTGTCCGGCAGCCGGTCGACCAGCTCCATGGCGGTGTGCACCCGGGCCCAGGCGGCCTGCCGGGTGCAGGTCAGCGCGAGCGCGACCTCGTCGACGACGCAGCCCAACTCCGCTACGCCACCCGCCGCGACCCGGCGCTTGGCCAGTTCACCGATCACCCGCACCTGACCGGCCGCCGCCCAAGATGCCTGGCGTTCGTAGCCGGTGATCCGGTCCAGCAACGCCCCGTCCCGGCACTCGGAGTCGACCCCGTCGGCGAGCGAACCGGCCAGCAGCACACCCGGGACATCGGACAGCGGATCGGGCAGCAGCTCCGCCTCGGCGGTCACCGCCGCCAGCCACAACTCCTCCGGCATCCCCTGCGGTGCGGCGTCCAGCACCTCCTCCGGCACCTCCCGCACGGAGCACAGGTACTCCTCCTCCGACACCCACGGCGGGCCGTACCCGTCGGTCGGCCTGGGATAGGTGGCAGCGTTGTCCAACGAACCCACCCCCCGACCTCGACTCGAACGTACGTTCGAATCCTAGCGTAAGCACCTACACGGCACCAGCTTTCGGCGGAGGTTTCGCCGAATTTTTTCGCTCCTCCGACCACTCCGTGGATGCCCTGAAGCCAGCTGATTGGCGACACGCCCTTGCTACGGTTTCGGGTGGGCTAGATCGGCAACTGTGGGATGACGAGGAAGCGGCGTACGCAATCGCAACTATGAGTTGGTCTCCCTGGAGCATGGGGGCGGTACAGCGGATCGGCTACCACGAGGACGAGCAGCTGCTGGTAGCCCATGTACGCCCGCTAGGGGGTTTTTAGGGGCTGCGGCCGTGGCCTGCGGCGGACCGTAGCTATAACAGGGCCGGCGAGGTTGGCGTGCCCAGCAGTGGGGATCGCTTCCGTTGGAGAGTGGATCATGGACGCTCGCCGTCCTACGTGCCACCGAGATTTGTCGCCGCCGGCGGGCTCAGACGATGCGGCGGTCGACGGCCCAGCGGGTGAGTTCGTTGCGGTTGGACACCTGTAACTTGCGCAGCACGTTGGACGCGTGGGTCTCGACGGTCTTGATGGAGATGAACAACTGCTGGCCGATCTCGCGGTAGGTATAACCGCGGGCCAGAAGTCGCATGACTTCACGCTCTCGGGCACTGAGAACGTCGAGCGCCTTTTCGGCCACGTCCTCCGGTACGGCCGCCGGCCCGGTAGCGAACGCGTCGAGGACGAAGCCAGCCAACCTCGGGGAGAAGATCGCATCACCGGCGGCAACCCGGGCCACCGCATCGCGCAGGTCAGCTCCGGAGATGGTCTTGGTGACGTACCCACGGGCCCCGCCGCGGATGACCCCGATCACATCCTCAGCGGCATCGGACACCGACAGGGCGAGGAACCGGACCCCGGGCGCTTGGCCGCGTACCTGGTCCAGCACCGCGCGGCCGCCACCATTTGGCATGTGTACGTCGAGCAGTACGACGTCCGGGCTGGTCTCCAGGATTCCGCGTACGGCGTCGTCGACGTTTCCGGCCTCGCCAACCACGGCCAGGGATGCCGCGGGGTCGGCACCGAGTTCGGCCCGTACGCCCGAGCGGATCATTGCGTGGTCATCGACCAGGAACACCCTGAGCTGGGTCATGAATTGCTCCGCAGCATGTTCAACTCGACCTCGGTACCGGCGCCTGGCGCTGTCGTGATCCGTGCGGTGCCGCCATGGCGGGTCATCCGGTCCACGATGGAATGTCGTACCCCACGACGGTCGTCGGCGATCCCGTCGGGATCGAACCCGACGCCACGGTCGCGGACGAACACGGTCACCCCCTCGGCATCCATTTCGGCGTAGAGCGACACGTCTTGTTCTCCGGAATGCCGAGCGGCGTTGCGCATGGCTTCATGACTTGCCTGGACGACGGCCGTCAGTCGCTCGTCCATCGGTTCATCGCCGACTATCACGGACTGGACCTCGACGTCGTAGGAGGCCTCGATGTCGGCCACTGCCCGCTCCAGCGCACCGCCGAACGTGGCGGTGTCCTCCCCCGGGCGCCCGTACAACCACGAGCGCAGCTCGCGTTCCTGTCCGCGAGCCAGCCGGGTGACATCCCGCGGCGACTCGGCATGGCGCTGGATCAGGGCGAGTGTCTGCAGCACGGAATCGTGCAGGTGCGCAGCCACTTCGGCGCGTTCCTCCACCCGGATCCGGGCCCGCCGCTCGACGGTCCGTTCGGCCACGAGCCGCCGCCACCAGGGCGCCGTCGCGAGGGCCACCCCACCGAGAAGCAGCAGGGTCGACACCAGACTCTGCCAGGTCACTTCGAGCAGGTTCAGAGTCACGAGCACGGTGACCAGGCCGACCACGGTCACCAGGGCACCGGCCGCCAGTCGCCAACGCAGGCTGCGCCGGCTCAACAGGTCCCGGTCATCGACCTGTCGCCAGATCAGCGCCAACCCGAGGCCCACGATGATCAGCGGCCAGATCACCTGAACGTTGGCGAAGGGACCGACCTGCGCCAGAAGCAGCGCACCGCCGATCCCGATCAGGAGAATGGCCAGTGAGGGCTTGTCCCGGAGGGCGTCCAGGGTCAGGAGGCTGGAACCGGTCCCCGTGGGCCGCGCGTTCCCCGGCTGGACCTCGACCGTCTCGGCCTGCGGCAGAAAGACCCACAGCAGGGCATAGATGAGGACACCGACCCCGAGGAAAGCCAGCACGACGAAGGCGCCGCGCACGATCAGTGGGTCCAGCCGCAGATGCCGAGCGACGGCAGCACTGACACCGGAGACGAGTCGATCGTCCCGGGTGCGTATAAGCGGCGGGCGCGCCGGTGCTGCGGTTGTCACCTGACGATCGTCACATGCTGGGCCCGGAGCTTCCATCCGGTGACCCCCCTACGGCCTGAGGTTGGATATGGGGGTGTCGCTCAGGGTGCTTCCCGATACCGGTCCGCGCGGGCTGCGCGCAGCATTCTCGGCATGACCGAGAAACCGAGCCCTCCCGACCCGACGAATCAGCCCGAGCCGGCTGATCAGCCCCCCGCGCCGGACCAGCCGGCACCGACCGAACAACCCACCGACCCTGCGGCGACGAGCGAGCCCGCCGGTGCGGCGCAGGCCACCACCCCGCTCCCCCCAACCGCGCCGCCCACCCCGGCCCAGCCAACCGCAGGCTTCGATCCAGCGCCGGGATACCAGCAGCCGCCGCCGGGATTCGACCGGCCACCGCGCCGCCCAGCCGAGCGACTCCAGCGCAGTTCCGCCGACCGGCTTCTTGCCGGCGTCTGTGGCGGTCTCGGCCGGCACTTCGGCGTTGATCCCATCCTGTTCCGTGTCGGGTTCGTCGCCCTCGTGTTCGCAGCCGGAACCGGCATCTTGCTGTATCTCGCGCTCGCCATCCTCATGCCCAGCGATGACGGGCAGCAGCTCTGGCAGCGTGGGAGCGGTCCGCGCACTGCAGGAGGCCGCCCTGCCAACGGCGACCCGATTGCCTATCAGCCTCCCGTACCGAAGGGCCCACGTTCCCCGGTTCCGGGCGTGACCCTGGCAATCCTGTTGATCGGGCTCGGAATCGTCGCACTGGCTGAGCGGTTCGGGGACTGGTCACTGGATCCGTCGGCTTACTTCGCCATTGCGGTAGCTATCGTCGGAGTCGGCCTTCTCGTGAGCGCCTTCGGTCCGTGGCGGCGCAGCAAGGCAGGACTGATCACGTTGGGCGTCTTCCTCTCCTTCGGCCTATTCGTCACCTCTGCGGTGGATGACCGAGGCGGATTCGACGACGCCACCTTCGGTGAGCACAACTACCGCCCGCTGACAGCCGATGACATCCAGGACACATACCGGGTCCTGATGGGCCAGACCACACTCGACCTCTCTCGGGTGGACTTCACCTCCGATGATTCGACCGAGATCCACATCGAGGTGACGATGGGCAATTTCCGGATTCTGCTTCCGCGGGAGGCCGACGTTCAGTTCATCGGGGACACCGCCTTCGGTTCGGTGTCCGTGTTCGGGAATCACGACGTCCCCGACGGCTATTACGCCGGCCTGGGCGCCGGCTCTGATGCCGACGAGGACAGTCCGGACGTCATTCTCGATGTCGATATCCGATTCGGAAATGCGGAGGTGCATCGTGTCGGCTGATCAGCAACCAACCCGCGGGGTCGACTTGCTCGCGCTCATCGCCGGACTGGTGTTCCTGTCCTTCAGCATCGTGTCGGTCACGGTCGGGGTCTTCGACCTGCCGCGGCTGGGCGCCGCACCACTGTGGCTCCTCCTGATCGGAGCCGGAGTGCTGCTGCTGGTCAGCGAGTTACGCGGCCGTGGGCAGGAGCCGGCCGCCGCGTCGGCCCCGTCCCCAGAGCTCTCCGCTTGGGAGAAGGACACCAACCGCTGACGGCGTGGCTCAGGGCCGGTGAGTGCAGCTCTCACCCCAGCCATCGCGCCTCCGGGCTCCGCCGGGCCGCGCGGCGCTCACCGGCTCTGTAGCGCGTCCAGTGCTACCGCCATCGCCGCCGCCATTCGGAAATCCAGCCGCTGATCGGGGACCGAGACCGTGTACCGGTCCCGGATCGCCTTCTGCCGCTCACTGATCATGACCGGCTGGCCGGTCGCCTTGTCGACGAAGTCGAAGTGGAAGACGAAGGGCACCCAGACGTCGCCGATGTACGGGATGAAATCCCAGATCCGGCGCAGGATGGCGATGAACGGGCGGCGCTCCTGACCAAATGCCTCCAGCCCCGGAACGGACAGGTGCCAGGTCGAACGAAGCAGACTCGCCCCGAACTCCTTGCTGAACATCCCCAACGCCGCCCCGCGCTCGTCGAAGACGTCGTGCTGGGCATGCACATCCAGTCGCTGACGGGCCTTGAAGGAGAACACCCGCCGGCTCTTGGCCTCGTCGGCGTAGAAGATGACTTCTTCCCTGAGCTGCATCCGCTTCTGCTCGGCCAGCGCCAGCAGGCCACCTTCACTGCCATCGGGATTGGCGGCCAGGACCTCGTACCGGTTGATCATCAGGGTGATCCGCTGCTTGACGAAGAACAGCGGCACGTACATCGCCGCCGGCTGTTGCGGCGGCGCCGGCTGCGGCGTGGATTGTCCCTGTTGGTAAGGCGGTGGCATCGACACGTTAACTCAGTACTCCTCAGCCGTCGGCCAGACCGGAATGCCGCGGACCATGCCTTGCCGCCGAGCCCTCGTGTACTCCTTCGCGATGATCGTCGGCGCCACACTCGCATGGGCGGTAATGACCTGGGCGTCTCGGTCGATCACGTAGATCTGTTTGTCGACCGCGGAAACTGGGCCCAGATGGTGCCGGCCTCCTTCCCCCTCGGTCTTGGTGGGCAGCGCGATCCACCCGTATTTGAAGGAAATCATCCTGACCGGTCCGACCAAGCTCTCGAGCAGCAGCTCGGCTTCTTCAATCGTCCACCCCGAACGACGACGCATGCTCAGTCCTTCCGGTCAGGCAGTGCCACTGCTAGACCTTATCGGCGGTGCGGTGTCGTGCAGTGGGCTTGTCATGTGCTCACTCCCACTCGATCGTTCCGGGAGGCTTGCTCGTCACATCGAGGACGACGCGGTTGACCTCGGGCACCTCGTTGGTGATGCGGGTGGAGATCAAGGCCAGCAGGTCGTACGGGAGTCGCGCCCAGTCAGCGGTCATCGCGTCCTCACTGGAGACCGGGCGGAGCACGATCGGGTGCCCGTAGGTACGACCGTCGCCCTGGACACCGACTGATCGCACATCGGCGAGCAGCACGACCGGGCACTGCCAGATCGCCTGGTCCAGCCCTGCCCGCGTCAGTTCCTCGCGGGTGATCGCATCAGCTCGGCGCAGTACGTCCAACCGGTGTGCGTCCACCGCACCGACGATACGTACGCCCAAGCCTGGCCCGGGAAATGGTTGGCGCCCAACGATGCTCGCCGGCAAGCCCAGCTGCCGCCCGACCTCACGTACCTCGTCCTTGAACAGTTCGCGTAGCGGCTCCACCAACTCGAAGGCCAGGTCCTCCGGGAGTCCCCCGACGTTGTGGTGGCTCTTGATGCTGGCGGCACCGGTGCCCCCGCCGGACTCGACGACATCCGGATACAGGGTGCCCTGGACGAGGAAGGCCACGCTGCCATCGGTCCCGGCGACATCCCGAGCGGCCTGCTCGAAGACCCGGATGAACTCCCGGCCGATGATCTTCCGCTTCTGCTCAGGATCGGCCACGCCGGTCAGGGCATCGAGAAACTGCTTCTGCGCGCGAACGACCCGCAGGTCGACACCGGTCGCAGCCACATAGTCACGTTCGACCTGCTCGGTCTCGCCCAGGCGCATCAAGCCGTGGTCGACGTACACGCAGGTCAGCTGGTCCCCCAC
>JALZIX010000256.1 GCA_030860025.1 Actinomycetota bacterium | reverse complement strand
GATGGCCGCACGGTGCTTGTGTCCAGCCATCTGCTCTCTGAAATGGCGCTCACCGCAACGCATCTGATCGTCATCGGGCGTGGCGCCTTGATCTCCGACTGTTCCACCCAGGCGTTCCTCGACCAGGCCGTCACTGCCGGCGTCGTTCTGCGCACGCCGGATTCTTCGCTTGTCCTGCCCCAGCTCCGGTCGGCTGGCCTCGAGGTTCACGAGGACGGCCCAGACACGTACCTGATCACCGGTGCGGCCATCACCACCGACCAGGTCGGCTACCTGGCCGCCGGGGTCGGAGCAATCATCCACGAGTTGTCTCTGCGGCGCGCGTCGCTAGAGGAGGCCTTCATGGAGCTGACCGCAGATGCCGTGCAGTACAGCGCTTCCGGGGCCCGGACGGCGCGACCTCCGATCATGAGTTCGCCTTCGCGGCGGCCGGAAAGTGAGCACCATGAGTACCGACACACGTATTGAACCGGCTCGGCACGCGGTCAACGATTCGCGACCAAACTCGGGCCGAGCGGATGGCCTGGCCACCGCCGTACGGCCTCTTTCCTCGCGACAGCGTCGACCCGGCGCGCTGAGTGTCATCCGATCGGAGTGGATCAAGCTCCGCTCCACCCGCTCGCCGTGGTGGTGCATGGTCCTGGCCCTGCTCATTCCGGTGGCCTTCGGCATCATGATCACCAACGCGTCGGACGAGGGCAACACGATCTTCTTCAGCCTGGCCGGGATGCAGTTCGCCTCGGCGGTCATCCTCGTGCTGGCCGCTCTGGCCGTCACCAGCGAGTACCGCTTCGGCACGATCCGGACAACGCTGCAGGCCCAACCCAGCCGTACCCGAGTGCTGTGGACAAAGGCCGGCGTCATCGCCGCTGTGGCATTCTTCATCGGCGAGGTAGCAGCTTGGACGACCTTCGCCGTGTCCCGGTTCTTCGACGAGACCGGGGCTCTGGTCCTGCGTACGGCCGACGACTGGCGGCTGGTGGCCGGGTACGGACTGGTCTATGCGCTGCTGGCGGTCATCGCCGTGGCCGTCGGCTCGCTGGTGCGCCACCCCGCCGGTGCGGTGACCCTGTTGCTGGTCTGGTCGCTCGCGATCGAAAACCTGATTAGCATCATTCCCAGTTTCGGGGACGACATCTACCGATTGCTTCCCTTCGTCAACGGCACGTTGTTCGCCGGTGACCCACAGATCACGGGGGTCACTGATCCATTGAGCACACTGGGATCGCTGGGAGTGCTGGCCGGGACCGCGTTCGTCCTGCTGGGCGTGGCCACCGCGGTTCTGCACCGCCGCGACGCCTGACGCGTGATGCACTCCATCAGCAGCACGGCCCTCGCTAGGACTTGCACCGTCGACCGGCGGTGGTCCGGGGTTTGAAGTGCGGACGGTGATGGCATGGTGTGGCGGGTGTGACTCGAGTTGCCAAAGATTCTCGAAATGGATTGGCCTGCAGCGGCTTTCAGCCCTGTGAATGTCAGACCCTGGCAGTAGCTTCATGGTGTGACCACGGTGCTAAGCGAACCCGGACTGTCCGGGCTGGCCCAGGCGCGAGATGTGGTCAGGGCGGCGGCCGAAACCGAGTTGTGGTCGTTGACCGACCGTCAGCTGGCGGCCGAGCTGGCTGACGCTGTTGCCTTGCGGGCGCAGGCCGATGCGGTGTTGCTGGCCCGGGTCGGTGAGGCCGAGGCCCGTGGCCTGGCCGCACCCGGGGTGCGACGTCGATGGTCGGGTGGCTGCGCGGCTCGCACCGCCTGTCAGCGTCCGAGGCGTCCCGACTGGTCCGGACCGCCCGGACCCTGCGCGGGCAGCTCCCGGCGACCGCCACGGCGATGACCCGGGGCGAGGTCGGCTTCGCGCAAGCCGAGGTGATCGTGGACTCGTTGAAAGACCTCAGCGCCGACATCGGCCCGGAGCTACGCGCGGAGGGTGAGGCGAATCTGATCGGGGCGTGCGCGTCGCTGGACCCGATCAGGCTGGGCCGCCTCGGCCGGCGGCTGGAGGAGTTGCTGGACCCGGCCGGGGTGCAGGCCCGGGATGAGGCCAAGGTCCGCGATCATGAGGCCAAAGCGTTCGGGAAGCGGGAGTTTACGATGAGCCCGGACCCGTACGGGTCGGCCGGGCTGATCCGCGGAAGGTATGACGCCGAAGGTGCCGCAGTCATCACCGCCGCCCTCGACGCCCTGTCCATGCCGCTACCTGAAGGCGTGGACGGGACCAAAGACCAGCGAAGCCCCGGGCAGCGCCGTTACGACGCGATCCTGGAGGTGTGCCGCCGTCAGCTGCACCACCCGGCCACGTCCAGCGGGGATGGGGGGAAGGCCCAGATCCGGGTCACCATCCCCCTGCAGTGCCTGACCGACCGGATCGGCGTGGGCGTGCTGGACGAAGGAACTCAGATCAGTCCGACGCTGGCCCGGATGCTGGCCTGCGACGCCGGAATCATCCCCGCCGTCCTGAACAGCCACGGTCAGCCCATCGACCTCGGACGCGAACGGCGCCTCTACACCGGAGCATCCCGGACCGCGATCGAAATCAGAGATGGTGGCTGCGTCTGGCCCGGCTGCGCCCGGCCCACGAGCTGGTGCCAGGTTCATCACCTGACTCCCTGGGCCGAGGGCGGGCGCACCGACCAGACCAACGGCGGGCTGTTCTGCTGGCACCACCACCGCGACATCGAACACGGCAACTGGGAAGCGCTGCACCACCGCGGTCGGATCTGGCTCCGTCCGCCAGCGAACCTCGACCCAAACCGCCGGCCCCGGATCAACCACACTTATCGACCGCCACCACCCAGAACCGACTGGCCCGCCCACGCCATAGCCGGACCCGCGCCGTAGAACTGGGCCCTCGTGGGATCCAGCGGTCTGGCGCGCCAACAGTCCGCGACCTTCTGAACGATTATGGAGAGCGAAATCGGGGGCACCTCATTCCGACCGATCGCTCAATGTTGGTACAGGCGCACACACATGGCGTCGGATGACCGGGCAACCCTGGGTTCATGCTTGCCACGTGGTGCCGAACGACAGCTCGAAGTCGCTCCTCCCGCTTGATGCGGGTCTACTCGTCGTCGCTCGGACCGGTGGGATCCGAGCCGAAGATCGACGGGAGCCAGAAGAGCACGCCGGCGCTGAGCGCGGTCGCAGCGAGAAAGCCGGCGACGCCGCTCTCGTCGGTGTAGGCCCACAGCAGGCCGAGCAGGGGCGCCAAGAGCAGACCGGCCGCGTCGCCGCGAAACTGCCGAAGCAGGCTCTTGCGCGGCGGCGGATCCTGCGGTGGTGGCTGGGTCGCCTCGCCTTTGGGGGCGCTCTCGCGCCGGACACCCGAGGGCCAGATCGGTGCCCCGTCGATCACCGGGAGGAGCAGCCGATTCCGACGAGGGTTGCCGTGCACGGTGATCGGAGTGTCCCTGGGCAACGCAGAAATGGCCTCGTCCCAGTAGACCGGCACCCAGGAAACGGCACCCCCGTGGTCGAGTACCAGCCAACTCCGGTCGCTGAGCCCGCGCCGTACCCGTACGCGCCGTGCCGTGGCAGGTGTTGCCGCGCGCCGACGCAGCCGAGGACGGGAGACCAGCCGGAACACGGTGATGGACGCGCAGACGATCAGCACCAGCCCGACCCAGAAGAGCCCGAACAGCAGGTTGCGTACGGTCAGATGGGCGGCATCGCCCTCGGCGTAGACCGAAGCCGGATCGTCCGGGTCGTACCGCACGCCGATCTCAGCGCCCTCGGGGATGTCCTCGGGGCGAGCAAGAACGATGACGCCGGTCCGCTCCTCACCATTGGCATCGGTGAACGACACCTCGACGCCTCGACCGTCCGGAGCCGCGCCGTCGGCGACAACCTCGGCCGTAGCCGTCTGGTTGGCGGCCGTCAACGGGGCGCGGGCGCTCGGCAGGGAGGAACTCAAGAACGCCGCCAGCGCGACGGCGATCACCGCGACCGGAAGGACCCCCAGGAGCAGTTGTCTCTTGGCCCGCGGCGTGAGACCGCGCGCTGGGGACGGCTCATCCGCCGCCGGCTTGCTGGGCACGGGGTCAGCCACGACGTCGATAGTGCCAGCCACGCCGGGCGCTTTCACCCAGACCCGGTCGCGCTCTCGTTAGGCTCGCGCCGTGGCCATCATCGACGCCGTCGGCGCCCGCGAGATCCTGGATTCCCGAGGTAACCCCACCGTCGAGGTGGAGGTTGCCCTCGATGACGGTTCCTTCGCTCGGGCCGCCGTACCCAGTGGCGCGTCGACCGGAGCCTTCGAGGCAGCCGAGCGACGAGACGGCGGATCCCGGTACGGCGGCAAGGGCGTGAGCCAAGCGGTCAGTGCGGTCCTCGACGACCTTGGCCCGGAGATCGTCGGCATGGAGGCCAGCGAGCAACGGTTGCTCGACCAGCGGTTGATCGATCTGGACGGGACACCCAATAAGTCCCGGTTCGGAGCCAACGCCATCCTGGGGGTCAGCCTCGCCGTCGCCAAGGCGGCAGCTGACTCCGCCGAACTGCCGCTCTTCCGCTACATCGGCGGCCCATCGGCCCACCTGTTGCCGGTCCCGATGCTGAACATTCTCAACGGTGGGGCGCACGCCGACTCCAATGTGGACGTCCAGGAGTTCATGATCGCCCCGATCGGCGCGCCGACCTACGCCGAGGCCCTTCAGGTCGGCGTCGAGACCTATCACGCGCTCAAGGTGGTCCTCAAGGCACAGGGATTCTCTACCGGCCTGGGTGAGGAGGGCGGCTTCGCGCCTGACCTACCCAGCAACCGCGCGGCGCTGGACCTGATCGCCGAGGCCGTAGAGAAGGCCGGCTACACATTGGGCACTGACGTTGTCTTCGCCATGGACGTCGCTGCGACGGAGTTCCACAGCGGCGGCAGCTACACCTTCGAGGGCAAGGACATCACCTCGGCCGATCTGATCACCTACTACGCCGACCTCGTCGACGGCTACCCAATCGTGTCGATCGAGGACCCGCTCGACGAGAACGATTGGGAGGGATGGGTCAACCTCACGCAGGCCATCGGTGACAGGGTGCAACTCGTCGGCGACGATCTGTTCGTCACCAACCCGGAGAGGCTGGCCGACGGCATCATCCGAGGGGCGGCAAATGCGTTGCTGGTCAAGGTGAATCAGATCGGCACCCTGACGGAGACGCTCGATGCGGTAGCCCTGGCGCATCGCAGCGGTTATCGCTGCATGATGAGTCACCGCTCCGGTGAGACCGAGGACACGACGATTGCCGACCTGGCCGTGGCCACCGACTGCGGGCAGCTCAAGACCGGTGCCCCGGCCCGCAGCGAGCGGGTCGCCAAGTACAACCAGCTCCTGCGCATCGAAGAAGAGCTCGACGATGCCGCGCGCTACGCCGGGGCCGGGGCCTTCCCGCGGTACGACACCGAAGCTGCCACCGCCCGCCCATCACCTTCGCCGACCGACACGGAGGACGCCGAGGCAGCAGCGCAATCCTCGTCCGGTAGCGATGGCCGGCCCGCTCCGCGAGCTCGAAAGCGCAGCCGACGATCATGAGTTCTCCCCGTGGAGCGGGAAAGCGGCCGGGTGCTCGGCGCAACGGGCTGACCGGCGCCGGCCGCCCGGACGGCCGTCGCTCATCGGGCGACCTGACCCGCGCCCAGGGTCGTGGTCGCGGACCGGGAGACAAACGCAGCACCCGGGGACCGGGGCCCACGCGGGCGACCGGGTCATCGCAGGGAAAGCAACGCTGGACCGCCCGGCTCACCGGACGCGCCGTTGTGCTGGCGGCCGTCGTCGTGTTGTTAGTCCTGAGCCTGGCCTATCCATTGCAGAGCTACCTCGCCCAGCGGGCCGCCATCGATCGACTCGAAGGCGAAAACCGGGCAGCTCAGGAGCGGGTCGAGGACCTCAGGATCCAGGTAGACCAACTGGACGACCCGAGTTTCATCCAGACGCAGGCGCAGTCCCGGCTGCACTACGTGATGCCCGGCGACCTTCTCTACGTCATCGACGACACGGGCCAGACGCAGCAATTGCCCGGTCAGGACGAACCGGCCCAGGATGGTGAGCAGGCGTGGTTCGAACAGGTGCTTGCCTCGATCGAGACAGCTGATGGCGGCGGATGAGCCAGATGCCGGCTCGCCACATCTGAGCGCAGCCCAGCCCGCTGACCGCCAGGTCGTCGCGGCCCAGCTCGGCCGGCCGCCGCGAGCGATGCGCGCGGTGGCGCACCGCTGTCGCTGCGGCCTGCCCGATGTCGTGCAGACCCAGCCGAGGCTGGCCGACGGAACACCCTTTCCGACGCTGTACTACCTGACCTGTCCCCGCGCGGCAGCCGCCGTGAGCCGACTGGAAGCGGCCGGGCTGATGCGCGAGATGACCGCGCGGTTGAGCCGAGACGAAGCGCTACGTGAGGCGTACGGAGCGGCCCACACCTCCTACTTGCGAGATCGGGACGCCTTGGCGGACCTGTCCTCCACGGCCTCGGCCGGCGGGATGCCGGAGCGCGTCAAATGCTTGCATGCCCTCGTCGCGCACTCACTTGCGGTCGGACCGGGCGTCAATCCGTTCGGCGACGAGGCACTGGCCGCGATTGCGCCCTGGTGGACAGAGGGTCCCTGTGTAGCGGAGCGGCCGGGCGAAGCCAGCCCCCTAGCTGGCCGGGGTCAGTCCGAGCCGGAGACGTCGTAGATGACCCGGGTTGCGGCCATCGACTGCGGGACCAATTCACTGCGGCTGCTCATCGCCGATCTCGACGCCGAGGAGGCACCGGCCGAAGTGCTGCGCCGGATGGAGATCGTGCGGCTCGGTGCCGGCGTCGACCGCACCGGCGAACTGGCACCGGCTGCGATCGAACGCACCCGAGTCGTCCTTGCCGACTACGTCCAACAGATTGCCGAACTCGGCGCCCAACGCGTCAGGATGGTTGCCACGAGCGCCACAAGGGACGCCCGTAACCGCATCGAGTTCGAAGCCATGGTCAGCGATCTGCTTGGCCAGCCGGCTGAAGTAATCACGGGCACCGAGGAGGCCGAGCTGTCCTTCCGCGGCGCCACGATCAGCCTGGCGAGGCTGACCCCGCGACCGCCACCGCCCTACCTGGTCATCGACATCGGCGGCGGGTCAACGGAGTTCGTGCTCGGCGAACAGTCCGTTACCGCCTCCCGCTCGGTGGACATCGGCTGCGTACGGCTGACCGAGCGCCACCTGCAATCCGATCCGCCGAAGCCTGATGAGATCGGAGCCGCCGAGTCCGACATCAGGCTCGCCCTGAGCTCCGTCGCGGAATCAATGCCGATCCAGGCGCCGGTGACGCTTGTCGGTCTCGCCGGATCAGTGACGACCGTGGCTGCGGTAGCCCTGGGCCTGCCGGCGTACGACCCGAAGGCCATCCACCACAGCCACATCTCGGTAGGCGATGTCCGATCGACGACCGCCGGACTCCTCACGATGAGTCGGGCTCAGCGCGCCGCACTACCGGTGATGCATCCGGGGCGGGTCGACGTGATCGGTGCCGGCGCGCTCATCCTGAGGGTCGTGATGGACGTCTGGGAGATGGACAGCGTTCTGGTCAGCGAGCAGGACATCCTGGACGGCATCGCCGCCTCATTGGCATAGCCGGCACTGCCGGATTTGCGCATCCACGCCCGCGGATCAGGGCCCTTTGGACTCGAGTCCCGGCGGGAGCTTGCCGGTCAGCTTCTTGTAAAAACCCGCTGCGCCACGAGCCGCCACCATCCTGCCGATCGCGATGGCGATCCCGGAGGCTGTTGCCCAGGCCAAGGCCTCCCGCCAGTCGGTGCCGGGTGCGGCCGGGTTCTTGGGCGGCGCGGTCCCACGTACGTTCATCCAGGCCTTGTCGAGCACCTTGCGTACGGCGTAGCCGGCCGGGATCGCAAAACCGAACCCGAGCAGTTTCCAGAACAGCGATCCCTTGTTCTTCCTGGCCACCGGTGCTCCTTTCCGGGGTCGAGTCCGAGGCGGCTCGACGATTGACGCGATCATGCCTGCCGACATCCGACGAGCGCCACCTGACTCCGTGCGCCACGATCAGAGCGTGGATACCGAAGCCAGCGATTACCCGGCGAAGGCCGTTCCGAAACTGCCGGACCTGCCCAGCCTCGATCGGGCTGTCTCCGACTGCCGAGCCTGCCCGCGGCTGGTCGCATGGCGCGAAGAGACCGCGCGGGTCAAGCGGGCCTCGTTTCGGGACTGGACATACTGGGCCCGTCCGATTCCGGGATACGGACCCGGCGACGCCAGCATCGCGATCGTCGGACTTGCCCCGGCCGCGCACGGCGGCAATCGCACCGGCCGGATCTTCACCGGGGACCGCAGCGGCGACTGGCTCTACGCCGCGCTGTACCGCGTGGGGCTGGCCAATCAGGCCACGTCGGTGACCATCGACGACGGTCTCCGGCTGACCGACACTCGGATCCTGGCCGCCGTACGGTGCGCCCCGCCGGCGAACAAGCCCACGCCTGAGGAACGGGACAGGTGTGCACCGTGGATGTCTCGCGAACTCTCGCTGCTCCCGAAACTCCGGGTCATCGTGGTGCTCGGCCACTTCGGCTGGAACGCACTCTGGCCGGTCGTCACCAGCTTGTCGTACGTGGTGCCGCGGCACCGGCCGCGCTTCGCTCACGGGGCGAGTGTCACGCTCGAACATCCTCAGCGGCCGGTGCTCAATGTGCTCGGCTGCTACCACGTCAGCCAGCAGAACACGTTCACCGGCGTCCTCACCGAGGCAATGCTGGACGCCGTACTTCTCCGGGCTCGGGAGCTGGCCGAAGGAGCAGATGCCGGGTCAGGAGCAGCGGGCCGGAGTCACTAGTCTTGAGTCCCATGAGGCGAGCAGCACGGTGAGCAGTACCCGTCCGCGCATTCTCATCGTCGGCGGCGGGTACGTGGGGCTGTATACCGCATTGAGGTTGCAGCGCAAGCTGAGTCGTGGTGCCGCGGAGATCATCGTCGTCGATCCGCAATCGCACATGACCTACCAGCCGTTCCTGCCCGAGGCAGCCGCGGGTTCGATAGAGCCACGTCATGTGGTCGTTGCATTGCGGCCGGTGCTGAAGCACTGCACCGTGGTGACCGGTGCCGTGACCCGGATCCAGCACAAGGCCCACAAGGCCACGGTGCAGCCACCCGCTGGTCCGGCGTACGACATTCCCTACGACATCGTCGTCGTTGCGCCTGGATCGGTGGCTCGCACCTTGCCGATCCCCGGTCTTGCCGAGCGCGGGATCGGTTTCAAGAACGTCGGGGAGGCGATCTACCTGCGCAATCAAGTCCTGTCCCAGCTGGATGCCGCTGCCTCCACCATCGACCCGGCCATACGTCGACGGGCATTGACATTTACCTTCGTCGGCGGCGGTTATGCAGGCATCGAGGCCTTCGCCGAACTCGAGGACATGGCCAGTTACGCGGTCAAGAAGTACTACCCGCAGTTGCGTGCCGACGAGATGCGCTGGGTCCTCGTCGAGGCAAGCTCCCGGATCCTGCCGGAGGTGAGCCTGGTTCTGGCGGCCTACACCGTCGACCAACTCCTGCACCGCGGGATGGAGGTCCGGCTGAACACCCGGTTGGAGTCAATGGTCGAGGGTCACGTCGTGCTCAACGACGGAGACGCCTACGACTGTGACACCGTCGTCTGGACCGCCGGCGTCAAACCGAACCCACTCTTGCGCAACACCGACCTCCGGCTCGACTCCAAAGGCCGGATCGACTGCGAGGCGAGCCTACGGGTGCGCGGACAGACCGACGCCTGGTCAGCCGGGGACTGCGCGGCCGTGCCTGACCTGACCGTGAGCGACCTCGGCGCGCGGACGGCACCGAGTGCCCAACATGCGGTCCGTCAGGCCAAGGTGCTCGCCGACAACATCATCTCGGTGCTGCGCGGCGGAGCACCCTCTCCGTACTTGCACAAAAACGCGGGTTCGGTTGCCAGTCTCGGGCTCTACAAGGGGGTCGCGCAGATCTACGGGGTCAAGCTCAAGGGAATCATCGCCTGGTTCCTGCACCGGACATATCACGTGAGCCGAGTGCCTACCCTCAACCGCAAGATTCGCGTGCTCGCCGACTGGACGCTGGCGCTGTTCTTCCGGCGGGAGGTCACCTCGCTGGGCCAGATCCAGGACCCACGCCGGGAGTTCGCCGATGTCGCGCGCAGCACCTAGTCTCACTGGCGCCCCCGTAGCCCAATGGCAGAGGCAGGCCCCTTAAAAGGGCCCCAGTGTGGGTTCGAGTCCCACCGGGGGCACCGATCGGGGGGGAGTTGCGTCCAACCGGCACCAAGCCGGGCAAGAGAATCGCTGCAACAGGGAACCGTGCCCATCGGCTGAGCGTTATTCTGATCAGCAACACGTCTGCGACTAAGGAGCATTGGTGAAGAGTTCGAACCCCGCCCTGGGCCGCATCCCCAGCGGTCAGGGCTATGCGACCTGGAACCAGGCACCGGTGCAGAATGCGCCGTCGCCCGGACAGCTTCAGGACATGTACGCCCAGCCTGCCTACGCCCCTCCCGGCTACCAGGCGCCCTCCCGCTACATGACGATCGACGATGTCGTGACCAAGACCGGGATCACCCTGTTGGTCACGATCCTGGCGGCTGCGGCCACCTGGGTCATCCTCGAGCCCGAGCAGTCCATGCCACTGGCCATCGGCGCGCTCCTGATCGGGTTCATCCTCGGCCTCGTCATCGCCTTCAAGACGATCACCAACCCGGTCGCGATCCTGTCCTACGCGGCCATCGAAGGTGTCTTCCTCGGGGCGATCAGCGAAGTGTTCGAGTTGATCTATCCGGGGATCGTGATCCAGGCGATCATCGGCACGATGGGCGTGTTCGTCGGGATGCTGGTGGTCTACAAGACCGGCGCCATCCGAGTCACGCCGCGGCTGCAGCGCTGGGTGATCGGTGCCGGCATCGGTGTCCTGGTGCTCATGCTGGTCAACCTGGTTGCCGGCTTCTTCACCGAGGGCGGTCTCGGTTTGCGCGAAGGTGGTCCGTTGGCCATCGGCTTCAGCCTGCTGGTCATCGGGATCGCGGCGTTCTTCCTGCTGCTGGACTTCGACATGATCGACCAGGCCATCCGCCGGGGCGCTCCGGAGAAGTTCGCCTGGTACTCCGCGTTCGGCCTGCTGGTCACGCTGATCTGGCTCTACCTGGAGATCCTGCGGCTGCTGAGCTACTTCCGCGAGTAACCAGCACGACCTGAACCACACAGCGGCCCGTCCCTCGAAGAGGGGGCGGGCCGCTGTATGTCGTGGGGGCTAGGCGAGGCGCTCGAGCACCATGGCCATGCCTTGGCCGCCGCCCACGCACATGGTCTCCAGGCCAAACGTCTCGTCCCGCGACCGTAAGCCGTTCAGCAGGGTGCCCGTGATCCTCGCTCCGGTCATCCCGAACGGGTGACCCACGGCGATCGCGCCGCCGTGCACGTTCAGCCGGTCGACATCAATGCCGAGATCGCGGTAGCTCGGGATCACCTGCGCGGCGAAGGCCTCGTTGATCTCCACCAGATCGATGTCCCCGATGCCCATGCCCGCGCGGGCCAGCGCCTGCTTGCTCGCCTCCACCGGCCCCAGACCCATGATCTCGGGGGACAACGCGCTGACCCCGGTCGAGACCACCCTGGCCAGCGGGGTGATACCGAGTTCTCGAGCCTTGGTGTCGCTCATGACGATGACCGCCGCGGCTCCGTCGTTGAGCGGGCAGCAGTTCCCGGCGGTGACCCGGCCGTCCGGCCGGAAGACCGGCTTGAGCTGCGAAACCGCCTCCAGGGTGACGCCAGCCCGCGGGCCGTCGTCGGTGCTGACGACGGTGCCGTCAGGCGTGGTGACCGCGGTGATCTCCCGTTCCCAGAAGCCGTCCTTGATCGCCTGCTCAGCCAGGTTCTGGCTGCGCACGCCGAATTCGTCCATGTCGGAGCGACTGACGTCCTTGGCCAGAGCGAGGTTCTCCGCGGTCTGGCCCATCGCGATGTAGATGTCGGGCAACTCGCCCTGAGTTCGGGGGTCCGTCCAGTCGTCGGCGCCGCTCTCGGCCACCTTCGCCGTACGCGTCATCGCCTCGCTGAACGCGGGATTCTGCGTGCCCGGCCACGTGTCGCTGTTTCCGCTGGCGAAGCTCGAGACCATCTCGACCCCTGCCGAGATGAAGACGTCGCCCTCGCCGGCCTTGATGGCATGCATCGCCATCCGGGTTGTCTGCAGTGACGACGAGCAGTACCGGGTCACGGTCAGCCCCGGTAACTGATCCTGGCCCAAGAGGATCGCGACCACCCGGCCCATGTTGAACCCCTGCTGGCCGCCGGGCAGCCCGCAGCCCAGCATGAGGTCGTCGATCTCGTTCGGGTCGAGCTCAGGAACCTTGTTCAGGGCCGCTTGGATGATCGTTGCGGCGAGGTCGTCCGGGCGTAGATCCTTCAACGATCCCTTGAACGCGCGTCCTATGGGCGAACGTGCGGTGGCGACGATGACGGCTTCAGGCATGGCGAGCTCCGATCGGGCGCGGGACCGCAGCGGGTGAACTGCGTCCACTCGAATCTAGCGCGGACCCGGCCCGTCGGCATTCGCTCGCGCTCAGGTCGCGGCACCTTCAGGCGTCGGGAGCAGGCCCAGTTGCTGGAGCATGGACAGTTGGTCGACGACGTGCCAGTGCTCAGCCATCCGACCGTCGACCAGCCGATGAATACCGATCCCGGCCACCCGGCAGGAGCGACCAGTGGCCGGAATGCCGGCGAACGTACCCACGTGCGTCGCGTTGTTGGTCCAGCGGACAACGACCCGGTCGTCCTCGGCGATGACATCTTCGAGTGTGAAGGCCGGCGCCAGTGCCTGGACAAGCATGGTCACACGATTCTTCAGACCCTCCAGCCCCTCGCCTTGGCCGGGCAATGGATCGTGCTCTATGTAGTCGGCGATCGCCAGGTCCTCGATGACCTCGACCCGACCGTTAGTCAGCGCCTCGTCGTAGTAGCGGCGCACGATTTCCTTGTTGCTCTGCGTGGACATCGGGAGGACTCCTTCTGGGTTCTTGAATGGGTTCGTAGCTGGACAGAGCAACCGTGACGCGTCCTTTCGGGCGGCACCACGAAAGGTTGGTCACCGTCTTCACCGTCCAGGCCACCGTCTTTCCCGATGTACCGCTCCGGCGCCGACGCTACGATCGCGCCCGGGGGTGCTGCGAGTGAGCGCCGAACTGGGCCCGCTGCTACGGGAGCATCGTGTTGCCGCCGGTCTCACCCAGGAGGAGCTGGCCGACCGGGCCGGCATCAGCACGCGAACTGTCAGTGACGTGGAGCGCGGGCTCCGTGGCGGCATCTATCGGGATACTGCTTCCCGCATCGCGGCTGCGTTGGGGTTGACCGGCGTTGACCGGGTTGAGTTTGAGGCGACGGCGCGTGGACGGCAGCCGCCTGCGGTAACGCAGACGGAGAAGCACACGGACCGCCATGGATTCGCCTGGTCGGTACCGCTGACCCCGCTGATCGGGCGGGCAGAGCAACTCGACGCCATTGCGACACTCTTGGTCGGTCCGGCGGTGAGGTTGACTACCCTCACCGGCCCGGGCGGCGTGGGCAAGACACGACTTGCCACCGAAGTTTGCGCCGTAGTCCGCTCGGACTTTCCAGATGGACAGCACTTCATTTCGCTGTCCGACATCCGCGATGCCACGTTGGTCGCCGACTCGGTGGCACGTTCACTGGGCATCAATGCAGCCAAGGAGTCGGTTGCAGACCTGATCAAGGCCAACCTCGGCACCAGTCGGGTGTTGCTCGTCCTGGACACCTTCGAGCATGTGCTTGACGCGGCGCCGTTCGTCGCTGACCTCCTCGGGAGCTGCCCTGGTCTCACGGTCCTGGCAACCAGCCGGGCTGCACTGCGTATTCGTGGAGAGCATGAGTTCTCCGTGCCACCCCTTCGGCTTGGGACAGGCGGGCCCGCCGTGGCTCTGTTCATCGAGCGAGCCCGCTCGGTGGGAGTCGAGCTCGTCGAGGAGGGCGACGCGGCCTCGATCGTTTCTGAGATCTGCTGGCGTGTCGACGGGCTGCCCCTGGCCATCGAGCTTGCCGCCGCACGGGTCAAGCATTTAGGCCTTGCGTCGCTGCGTGACCATCTCGACGACCGGCTCAGCCTGCTCGTCGGTGGGCCACGCGATCTGCCACCACGCCAGCAGGCAATGAGCGACACGGTGGCCTGGAGTTACGGCTTGCTGCAGCCGCTCGATCAGGCACTGCTGCGTCGGCTGTCAATATTTGCGGGCTGGACCATGGAGTCCGCCGCAGCAGTGTGCGGGCCAGGGAACCCGACCATCGATGTCCTCACTGGGCTCAGCAACCTTGTCGACCAGAGCCTCGTCACGCTGGTGGACCGGACGTCCTCAACCCCGAGGTACGCCATGCTGGAGGTCATTCGGGAGTACGCCGCCCGGCAGCGAGCCGCCGCTGGTGAGTCCGACAAGCTCTTCCGGCTGCACGCGCAGCACTTCCTGTCACTGGCCGAGCGCGCAGAACCTGGTTTGCGCCGGTCGCAGCAACTCTCATGGCAGGGCCTCCTCGACGCCGACCTGGCCAATCTGCGGCAAGCCTTTCACTGGTTCATCCACGATGGTGATGGGGGGAGCGCGCTGCGCCTCAGCGGAGCGATGTGGATGTTTTGGCTGTGGCAGGGCGGGTTCGCTGAGGGGCGAGAGTGGCTCCGACTGGCGCTCGCCATGGATGGGGATGACCTGGTCGGCACCCGAACGAAAGCGCTTTGGGGAGCGGGGTGGTTGGCCTATAACCAGGGTGATTACCCGGAGGCGACTGCACTGGGGGAAGTGCTCCTGGACCTGTCCCAACGGACGGATGACGCTAGGGGCCAGCGCAACGGGCTCACCTTACGCGGCCTGGCGCTGATGGACGGTGGTCGGTATGTCGAGGCTATCGTTGCGTTCGAGCGGGCTCTTGAGATCTGTCCAGCGGTGGGCGCGGAATGG
>JALZIX010000254.1 GCA_030860025.1 Actinomycetota bacterium | reverse complement strand
CCATGCGCCTGGCCAAGCCGAACTCCCGCTCGCCACGGGAGATCGCGCAGGTGCTCGCTACTGCACTGCGCCGCGTCGACGGCGTGGAAGAGGTGGACGTAGCCGGACCCGGATTCCTCAATATTCGGCTCGCCCCCGCCGCCCAAGGGGCGCTCGTCCGCGTCATCGTCGAGCGGGGCCTCTCGTACGGTCACACCGGCACACTCGCCGGGCAGAAGATCAACGTCGAGTACGTCTCGGCCAATCCAGTGGGCCCGATCCACATCGGGCATGCGCGCTGGGCAGCGGTCGGTGACTCTTTGGCCCGGCTCCTCGCGGCTACCGGCGCCGAGGTCGTGCGCGAGTACTACTTCAACGACGCCGGCTCGCAGATCGATCGGTTCGCTGCCTCCCTCGACGCCGCGGCTCGTGGCGAGCCGCCACCTGACGATGGCTATCAGGGTGAGTACATCAGCAAGGTGGCCGAACAAGTCCTGCGCGCCAACCCGGGTCTGCTGGAGCTACCTCGGGATACGGCGCACAAGGTCTTCGCCCACGACGGCATCGAACTGATGTTCACCGCGATCCGGGAGTCACTGGCCAGCTTCGGAGTGACCTTCGACGTCTTCTTCAACGAGCGCGAGATGCATGCCTCGGGTGCGGTAGAGGCGACCGTCCAGGCGCTGCGCGAAGCGGGCCACGTGTACGAGGCTGACGGCGCGATCTGGCTGCGCACCACCGACTTCGGGGATGACAAGGACCGGGTCATCGTGCGCAGTGACGGTCGACCCACATACTTTTGTGCCGATCTCGCCTACTACGTCGACAAGCGCCGGCGCGGGGCCCACAAGGTGGTCATCCTGTTGGGAGCCGACCACCACGGCTATATCGGACGGATGCGAAGCCTGGTCGCCGGTCTGGGTGAAGATCCTGACGAGACACTCGAGATCATCATCGGCCAACTGGTCAGCATCCACGGCGGCAAGATGAGCAAACGGGCCGGAAACCTGCTGACCCTCGAGGATCTGATCGAGGCTATTGGTGTCGACGCCGCGCGGTATGCCCTCGTCCGGTCCTCGATGGACTCCACGATCGACCTGGATCTCGACCTCTGGGCGAGTCAGACCTCGGACAACCCGGTCTTCTATGTCCAGTACGCACATGCCCGGATCGCCTCCCTGCTGCGCAATGCCGATGAGCTCGGACATCCACTCCCGGAACTGGATCGGGTCCCACTCGAACTGCTCAGCCACGAGAAGGAGTCCGAGCTCCTGGCTTCCCTGGGCGAGTTCCCTCGGATCCTCGCTGCGGCAGCGCAGTTCCGTGCCCCGCACCGAGTGGCTCGCTACCTCGAGGAACTGGCCGGCACCTATCACCGGTTCTACGATGCCTGCCGGATCCTGCCCCGAGGTGACGAGGAGCCGGCGCCGGAGATGCCGGCCCGGTTGTGGCTGTGCGAGGGCACTCGAACGGTGCTGGCCAACGGACTGGCTGTACTGGGCGTGACCGCACCGGAGCGCATGTGAGGGCTCACCCGGCCGGACCGTTGCATGCGGGCCTTGCCGTCCCTGAAGGTGCGCCCGCAATTCCTGAGGACCTCAGCGAGCTTGATCCGGCGGTCTGGCCGCGCAACGCGGAACGACGCGACGGCGTCCTGCACGTGGCCGGAATCGATGTCCGCGACCTCGCGGCGGCGCACGGCACGCCCGTGTACGTGCTGGACGAGGCGGATTTCCGGTCGAGATGCCGGGACTTCTCCGAAGCTTTCGCCGGTGCCGACGTCCACTACGCCGGGAAGGCGTTCCTCTCCGGACGGGTGGCGCGATGGGTGGACGAGGAGGGCTTGTTCCTCGATGTCTGCACCGGCAACGAGCTAGCCCTGGCTCTCGCCGCCGGGTTCCCTGCCGAGCGGATCTCGCTGCACGGCAACAACAAGTCCGTCGATGAGTTGGAGTGCGCCCTGACTGCCGGAGTCGGGCGGGTCGTTGTGGACTCCGCGGAAGAGATCGCCCGGCTGGGCTTCCTCGCCGCCGAGCGGGGCGTGCGGGCCAACGTCATGCTGCGGGCCACTGTCGGGGTCGAGGCACACACCCATGAATTCATCGCCACTGCGCACGAGGACCAGAAGTTCGGCTTCTCGCTTGCCGCCGGAGGCGCCCACGAGGCGGTCCGCCGAGTTCTTGGGTTGTCGGGCCTGAACCTCGTCGGAATCCACAGCCACATCGGTTCACAGATCTTCGACACTGCCGGTTTCGAGGTCGCCGCTCACCGCGTGGTGGGGCTGCTGCGGGACATTCGCGACGAGCATGACGTCGAACTGCCCGAACTCAACCTGGGCGGCGGGTTCGGGATCGCCTACTTGGCCGGCGACGATCCGGCCGAGCCGAAGGCCTTGGCCGGCTCATTGACCGCCATCGTCACCGACGAGTGCGCCAGCTTCGCTCTACCCGTACCCAGACTGGCGGTCGAGCCCGGGCGGGCCATCGTCGGTCCCGGAACGGTCTCCGTCTACGAAGTCGGAACCATCAAGGTGGTTGACCTCGGCGGGCACTCCAGGATGTATGTCTCGGTCGATGGAGGGATGAGTGACAACATCCGCGCGGCCCTCTATGACGCGACGTACACGTCCGTGCTTGCCTCCCGAAGCGGATCGTCGCGCCCCACGCTGGCTCGCGTTGTCGGAAAGCATTGCGAGACCGGCGATATCGTCGTGCGAGACACGTGGTTGCCCGAGGACATCGTCCCCGGGGACCTGATCGCGGTGGCCGGGACCGGCGCGTACTGCCGCTCCATGGCCAGCAACTACAACCAGCTGGGCCGCCCACCCGTCGTGAGCGTTCGGGACGGGCAGATGGACACGCTGCTACGCCGTGAGACCGCCGAGGACCTCTGGCGACTGGATACCGCACTGTCCGAACCCGCCTCATGAACCCGATTCGGGTGGCCCTGTTGGGTCATGGCGTGGTCGGCAGTGCCGTTGCCAGGTTGCTGGTCACCCAGAGCCCGGATCTGGCTGCCCGCATCGGCAGTCCGGTCGAGTTGGCCGGGGTAGCCGTACGCCGCCCGGACCGGCATCCCGAGATCGTGCGTGAGCTGCTCACCACCGATCCGGCGGCCCTCGTCAACCGCGAGGACGTCGACATCGTCATCGAGGTGATCGGCGGCATTGAGCCGGCCAGCGAACTCATCCGGTCGGCGATCAAGGCCGGCAAGTCAGTCGTGAGCGCAAACAAGGTCCTGTTCGCCGACGAGGGCGCCGTCCTGCACGCGCTGGCAGCGGAGTCGGGCGTCGACCTGTACTACGAAGCCTCCGTTGCTGGCGCCATTCCACTGCTGCGGCCATTGCGCGAATCGCTGGCCGGCGACCAGATCTCTCGCGTCATGGGGATTGTCAACGGGACCACCAACTACATCTTGAGCCGCATGGACGCGACCGGCGCCAGCTTCGCCGAGGCCCTGGACGAGGCTGCTGAGCGCGGCTACGCGGAGGCGGACCCCAGCGCGGATGTCGACGGCTTCGACGCCGCAGCGAAGGCCGCGATCCTGGCCGGGCTTGCCTTCCACACGCCGGTCAGCACCCAGGACGTTTATCGCGAGGGCATCTCCGAGGTCACTGCCGCTGATGTCCTGGCCGCGCAGGACATGGGCTCGACCATCAAGCTGCTCGCGATCTGCGAGCGGGTGAGCGGGCCGGACGGGCAGAGCGTCGCGGTACGGGTGCATCCGGCGATGATCCCGCGCACCCATCCCTTGGCCGGCGTCGGCGACGCCTTCAATGCAGTCTTCGTCGAGGCCGACGCTGCCGGCGAGTTGATGTTCTACGGCCGGGGTGCCGGCGGCGAGCCGACTGCCAGCGCCATCCTCGGTGATCTGGTCGCGGTCGCGCGCAATCGGCTGGCCGGAGCGTTGGGACCGGGAGCGAGCGCGTACGCGGCGCTGCCCATCCGGGCGATGGCGCTGACCCCGACCCGCTATCACATCAGTCTCGATGTGGCAGATCGGCCGGGCGTACTGGCCGCAGTGGCAGGTGAATTCGCCTCCCACGACGTCTCCATCTCCACTGTGCGGCAGGACGGGCGCGGTGACGAGGCGACCTTGGTCATCGTGACGCACACGGCGACCGACTCTGCATTGGCCGAGACGGTCGCAGGCCTGCGCGGCTTGGATGTGGTCCGTGGCGTCACCAGCGTGATGCGGGTCGAAGGTCTGTGATGCCACCCGCCGGCGGCCATCAGCCGTGGCGCGGATTGATCGACGCCTATCGTGACCGGCTGCCGGTGACAGACGCCACGCCCAACATCACCCTCTATGAGGGCAACACGCCACTCCTGCCGGCCCCCGTGCTGTCCGAGCGGACAGGCTGTCAGGTGTTCCTCAAGGTCGAGGGGCTCAATCCCACGGGCTCGTTCAAGGATCGCGGGATGACGATGGCGATCAGCCGCGCAGTGGAGGAAGGCGCAAAGGCCGTCATCTGCGCGTCGACCGGCAACACCAGCGCCAGTGCGGCGGCCTACGCAGCGCGTGCCGGGCTGCTCTGCGTCGTGCTCGTCCCGCGCGGCAAGATCGCACTCGGCAAGCTCGCCCAGGCATTGGTCCACGGTGCCCGCCTGCTGCAGGTCGACGGCAACTTCGACGACTGCCTGGGACTGGCCAGCAAACTTGCGCTGGATTACCCGGTGAGCCTGGTCAACAGCGTCAACGAATTCCGCGTGCAGGGGCAGAAGACCGCGGCCTTCGAGATCGTCGATGCACTCAGCGATGCCCCAGACATCCACTGCCTGCCGGTCGGCAACGCCGGCAACATCACCGCATATTGGCAGGGCTACGTCGAGTACGCCGACGACGGGCCCGCCTCATCCCGGCCCCGGATGTTCGGCTTCCAGGCCGCCGGCGCGGCACCGATCGTGCTGGGCCACGTGGTGGGCGAGCCCTCCACCATCGCCACGGCGATCAGAATCGGGAACCCCGCCTCATGGACCCGGGCCGAGCGGGCCCGGGACGAGAGCGGCGGTCGGATCGATGCCGTGACCGACCGCGAAATCCTGGCGGCCTACCGTCTGCTGGCTCGGCAGGAGGCCGTCTTCGTCGAACCGGCCGCCGCGGCCAGCGTCGCGGGCCTGCTCAAGTCACACGCTGCCGGGATGATCGAACCCGGTCAGCGGATCGTCTGCACGCTCACCGGAAACGGGCTCAAGGACCCCGACTGGGCCATCTCCGGGTCGGCCGCGCCGGTCACCATCGCGGTGGACGCGCAGGCAGCGGCCTCGGCACTCGGGTTTGGCTGACGCGTGATCCGCCTGCGGGTGCCGGCCACGAGCGCGAATCTCGGTCCGGGGTTCGACTCGGTGAGCCTGGCACTGAGCCTGTACGACGAGGTCGCGGTCGTTGCGCGCGTCGACGAGCGCGTCGTCATCGATATCGAGGGGGTGGGTACGGACTCGCTGCCGCGCGACGAGCAACATCTGATGCTTCGAGCCATGCGCGCGGCAGCCGAGGAGTTCGGGCTGGACATGGGCGGCGTGGAGATTCGGGCGCGCAACGCGATCCCGCAGGGCCGCGGGCTGGGTTCCTCAGCCGCGACGATCGCCGCGGGCGTCACGGCTGCGTGGATGCTGATCCCAGGACACGACGACGTCGACCGAGCAGCCGTGCTGTCGGTTGCCGCAGCCCTCGAGGGTCACCCGGACAACGTTGCTGCCTGCGTGTACGGCGGACTGACGATCAGTTGGCTGACCGATCAGGGCGCGGCCGCGGTCGCGGTAGATGTCCATCAAGACATCCACGCCGAGTTGTTCCTGCCCCCGCGAGGCTTGTCCACTGACACGGCGCGGGCGCTGCTTCCGGTCACCGTCCCGCATGCCGACGCCGGCTTCAACGCCGGCCGCAGTGCGCTACTGATCCATGCCTTGACCAGCGCACCCGAGTTGCTCCTCGACGCAACCGAGGACCGGTTGCACCAGCCCTACCGCGCTGCGGCCATGCCCGAGAGCGCCGCACTGCTTGGCGAGTTGCGGCGCGCAGGGATTCCGGCGGTCATTTCCGGCGCCGGGCCCAGCGTGCTGGTGCTGACCGGCGCCGCGAGCCGGGCAGAGATCGAGGCGACGGAGGTTCCCGAGGGTTGGACCCGGCAGCGACTGGCGGTCTCGTCCGGTCTGGTAGCGACCTCCGAACAGGACGCCGGGGAATAACACAGCGCCGGACCCCTGTTGTGTCCTTTGATACCGCCGTCTAGGCTTACCGTGTTGCCGTCCCCATCAGGGCGTGCCTCACGCGGAGCACACCGCCTGCGTCGTAACATTCTCGCCGCCGCCGCGAAGGCTTCGCATCTCCCGATCCGGCTCCGACCTTTGACTCCTGTCAACGGAGGCAAGCCAGCGGCCTCGCGCCGCCCATGTTCGGGCGCACCACCGGCTGAGCAGTACGCGCAGCAGACACACACAGCAGGGAAGGACCTGTACGTGACAGAAACCACAGACCTCGCGGCTCCGGAGGCCACCAGCCCCCAGCGAAGCGAGGCCGGCGATGCCCGTTCCGATAACTCGAACGGCGCCGCCCCCGCCTCCACGTCCATCAGTGAGGCAACCAGCACGATCACCACGACCCCAGAGGCGACGACCGCCCCGACCGCGGATGCAGACGCCAAGCCTCGCCGCCGCGCGACCGGCCTCAGCGGCATGTTGCTTCCTGAACTCCAGCAGCTCGCTGGACAACTCGGGCTCAATGGCACGGCCAAGATGCGCAAGGGCGACCTCGTAACCGCCATCAGGGCAGCGCAGTCGGGGACGTCTGCCGATACGGCAGACCGTGGCCCTGAACAGGATTCAGCCACCGCAGCCTCCATCGCCGCACGATCTACCGCCGGTGGTGACACTGCGGACCCAAGCGCACCGACGCGCACCGCCGCCGCGCGCGGGCGACGCGTCCGCGGCGAGTCCAGTGATCGAGCGATGGCCCGGAACTCGCCGGAAAGGGCCGATCCGAACCGTGGCCCCGGCGACCGGGCGAACAACCTGATCACTGACCGGGACGAGTCCACCAGCGAGAGCCGGCGCGGCTACCGCGGCAATGACAACCGCGGCAATGACAACCGCGGCGCTGACGGAAACCGCGGCGCTGACGGAAACCGCGGCGGTGACGGAAACCGCGGCGGTGACGGAAACCGCGGCGGTGACGGAAACCGCGGCGAGCGCAACAACAACCGCACCGACCGCAACCGCGACAACACCAACCGGGACAACACCAGCCGGGACAACAGCAACCGCGACAACGACCGGGGTCCGGACCGTCCCGATGATGACGACTTCGAGGGCGGCAGCCGTCGCCGCGGACGTCGCTACCGGGACCGCAACCGTCGCTCCGGTCGGGACCGCTTCGCGGCCAGCGAGCCAGAGATGACGATCACCGAGGACGACGTCCTTATCCCCGTCGCCGGCATCCTGGACGTTCTCGACAGCTACGCGTTCATCCGGACGACCGGCTACCTCACCGGCTCAAATGACGTGTACGTGTCGCTGGCTCAGGTGCGCAAGCACGGTCTGCGCCGAGGTGACGCCGTCACCGGTGCCATCCGGCAGCCTCGCGAGACCGACCGGCGGGACAAGTACAACAACCTGGTCCGGCTGGACAAGATCAACGGGCTCGATCCCGAGGATGCCCGCAAGCGGCCGGAGTTCCACAAGCTGACCCCGCTCTACCCGCAGGACCGGCTCCGCCTCGAGACCTTTCCTGAGCAGCTGACCACCCGGGTCATCGACCTGGTCATGCCGATTGGAAAGGGCCAGCGCGCACTCATCGTCAGTCCGCCCAAAGCGGGCAAGACGATGGTTCTGCAGTCGATCGCCAACGCGATCACCCACAACAACCCTGAGTGCCACCTCATGGTCGTCCTGATCGACGAGCGGCCCGAGGAAGTCACGGACATGCAGCGTTCGGTCAAGGGTGAGGTCATCGCCTCCACCTTCGACCGGCCGCCGACCGATCACACGACGGTCGCGGAACTTTCCATCGAGCGGGCCAAGCGCCTCGTCGAAATGGGCCACGACGTGGTCGTCCTGCTGGACTCGATCACCCGCCTGGGCAGGGCGTACAACAACGCCTCGCCGGCCAGCGGTCGGATTCTGTCCGGTGGTGTCGACTCCACCGCGTTGTACCCGCCGAAGCGGTTCCTGGGTGCGGCCCGCAACATCGAGAACGGTGGCTCGCTCACCATCTTGGCAACCGCACTCGTCGAGACCGGTTCGACCGGTGACACGGTCATCTTCGAGGAGTTCAAGGGCACTGGTAACGCCGAGCTGAAGCTCGACCGCCGGTTGGCCGACAAGCGGATCTTCCCGGCCGTGGACGTGGACGCCTCGGGGACCCGTAAGGAAGAGATTCTGCTGTCCCCGGACGAGCTCGCAGTGGTCATCAAGCTGCGCCGGGTGCTGCACGCCCTCGACCCGCAGCAGGCGATCGAGTTGCTGCTGGACAAGATGCGCAAGACGACCACCAATGTCGAATTCCTGATGCAGATCCAGAAGACCACTCTGGGGCCGAACGAATAGGAGCCGTCCGGGCCACTGCTAACCCCTGCCGGGGAATACCGCGGGGGCTCACGGCCTTACACTCGGCGCCGACCTCTAGGAGCGAAGACCCATGAAACCCGACATCCACCCGGCCTACGTGGACACCCAGGTGACCTGCAGCTGCGGGAATACCTTCACCACGCGCAGCACCGCCAAGAACGGCACGCTGCACGCCGAAGTCTGCTCTGCCTGCCACCCCTTCTACACCGGAAAGCAGAAGATTCTGGACACCGGTGGTCGAGTGGCGCGCTTCGAGCGCCGCTTCGGCAAGCGCACCGCGACCGAGAGCGCCAAGACCGACAACTAGCCCCGCTCACGGCGCCTGCGTGTCCACGGATCAGTGGGCGGCAGGCGCCGTTTGCTGTCTGCAGCGCTGGCCGGGCTCGATTCGCACGAGGAGGAGCAGGTCATGAGCATTCACACCGACGATCCGCAGCGCCTGACCGAGATCCTCGCGGAGTACCAGGAGCTCGAGACCGCCCTGGCCGATCCCGCGGTTCACGCCGACGGCACTCGGGCCCGTACCCTCGCCCGGCGCTACTCGCGTCTGGGCCCGGTCGTGTCCACCCATCGGGAGCTCGAGGCGGCCCGCGGAGACCTGATCGCGGCCCGGGAGTTGGCCGGCGAGGATCCAAGCTTTGCCGTCGAGGCCGAGGGGCTGGCCGTACGGATTGAGGCGCTCACCGAGCGGTTGGAAGAGTTGCTCCTGCCGCGTGACCCCAACGACGACAAGGACGTCATCCTCGAGATCAAGGCGGGCGAGGGTGGCGAGGAGTCCGCGTTGTTCGCCGGGGACCTGCTACGGATGTACCTGCGCTACGCAGAACGCAAGGGCTGGCAGACCGAGGTGCTCGACGCGGTCGAGTCCGACCTCGGCGGTTACAAGGACGTCAGCGTCGCGGTCAAGGCACGTACGGCAGACGAACCAGGCATCTGGTCCCGGCTGAAGTGGGAAGGTGGCGTGCACCGCGTCCAGCGGGTGCCGGTGACGGAGTCCCAGGGCCGGATCCACACGTCGGCGGCCGGCGTCCTGGTCATGCCCGAGGCCGAGGACGTCGAGGTCACGATCGATCCCAACGATCTGCGGATCGACGTCTACCGCTCTTCCGGTCCAGGTGGGCAGAGCGTGAATACCACCGACTCCGCCGTCCGGATAACCCATCTTGCGACCGGCCTGGTCGTGAGTTGCCAGAACGAGAAGTCGCAGCTGCAGAACCGGGAGCAGGCAATGCGCATCCTGCGGGCCCGCCTGCTCGCCGCGGCTTTGGAGCAGGCGGCCGGCGCGGCGAATGACGTCCGGCACAGCCAGGTGCGCACCGTGGATCGCAGTGAGCGGATCCGGACCTACAACTTCCCGGAGAACCGGGTTGCCGATCACCGGATCGGGTTCAAGTCCAACAACCTCGAACAGGTCCTGGATGGCGACCTGGACGCGATCATCGAGGCGCTGGTGCTGGCCTCCCGTACTGAGCAACTAGCCGGATCCGGCGACACCGGCTCCGCCTGATGCCTGCGCGAGAGGCGCTCACACCTTTGTCGCGACGTAGTAGCTGTTGAACGGATCGGACTCGAGCTCCTTGATCTCGACCGTCGAGAAACCGGCCTCGCCCAGCATCGCCAGGGCCACGTGCTCGCCCCATGCCGTGCCGAGCCCGGAGCCGCCCAGAGCCAGCGACACGGTCATGCAGTGCAGCGTTGAGACGGTGTAGAGGAACGGTCCCAGCGGCAGGTCGAGGTTCTCGTGCAGGTGGCTGGAGGCCTTGATGTCAACCATGAGGAATACGCCGTCATGCCGCAGCGCCGTCG
>JALZIX010000201.1 GCA_030860025.1 Actinomycetota bacterium | reverse complement strand
CAGGCCTCGTCATTTCGCGCCACCACACCGAGGAATGTGCGGCCTGTCGAGTCCACGTCAGCCAGCACGCCGTCGGCCACGTCTTGGACGAAGAGCAAGTCGGCGTCGTTTCCGATCTGTGCGAGATTCTGGGTGGCCATTGCGAGCTGATGGCTCAATCCCGTTCCGGCTTCAACCGATGAGCGATCGAGGAACTCGCCAAACTCGACCAACGCCTCGAAGTCGCTGCCCACACCAATCATCGGGGGGCTAGTTGGCGAAGTGGGCGGGCCAACATAGGCCTCATCCCTATCCAGCGCGTCCCGGACCCAGGCGGGCAGACGCATATATCCGCCACCGCCGGGGCCGTTGCGCGAAAGGACGAGCATCCCGTTCGCTGACGCGGCGGTCAGCGCGCCGACCATGGCCGGGTCCAGCGCGCCGTCGGTGTGGCTGGTGTAGATCGGTGGATCGTCGCCATCGCTGCCGGAGCTGGGCGCGGCGGTCGTATAGGCGAAGGAGCTCTGCGCGAGGTAGTCGGGAACCTCTGTGACGCGCAGACCCAGGGTTTCGTAGAAGGCCGCGAGGAAGTCGATCTCATCCGACGTCAGCACCTGTCCGGATTCGGCTCGTCTCATGATGGCGGCCACATCACCAAGCGCATCAGCAACGGCTTGCGGTCCGGCCGTGCCGTTAAGACCCGCTAACACGGTCGTACCGTTCGCCGCTCCCGCGGCAGCAGAGACCGGAGCCGGGGCAAACTCGGGCCAGAGAGTCATGGCGCCCCACCCCAGGTAGGAAACGACAAGAGCGAGGTTCGCCCCGGTGGGGCCTTCGCGGAGCATGTGCGCCCGAAGCGCCACCTGCGCCTGGAAATTCTCCCAAAGAGCCTGACTCTTCGATGTGAAGTCGCGCAAAGCAGAGGTCCGGGCTTCGTTGACGGCTACTCGGTGTTCTAGGCGGAGCCGTTCCCGTTCCTCTGGCGGCGGCGGAGGCCACAGATTGAGAGGGCCCTGTACTCCGAAGTCATCGATCTCTGCCAACAGCCAGCGGTAGATCAAGTCGTCCCTCGCAGCCTTGAAGGCATCGACATCATCGGCCCAGGCGCTGGCCACCGCGCGGCCGTACTCCGTGCCCTCGACGGCGGTCTCCAGTGCCGCGGTGTTGGCCCCGATCTGCGCAGCGACACCAGCGGCGACGACTTCCGAGAAGGACAACGCCACCTCGCTCAGGACTCCGCCGACCTCATCGCCGTGCCCGAGCAGCACACCGCTGATGCGCCTGAGCCCTGCGGCACTTGCCCTGATTCGGGCCGGGTCGGCGCGGGTGTCCCACGGATCGAAGTCGCTCACGCAGCCCTCCCACGCAGCCGGCGCTGTCGTACGGGAAGACGCTAGGACAACGACGCCGCGCCTGGCTGGCGTCCTCCACAGGCACCTCCGTCCCCGGCGGTTGTGGACAACCAGTGCGCCGAAGTGCGTCCTGCGCCTAGTTTCCCAGCTACAACTGGTGGAGGGAGGAGCGCTGTGGGTGCGGGGGATGAGGTCGGTGTCGACACCGCTGGCGCGGACGCGGGCGGCGCCGACACAGTCGCTCTGGCCGAGCGCTATGCCGACCTGACCGGGCACTTCCGGGCTCAGCTGACGATGCTGGGCGATGCCAGCATGAATGAGATGCCGGTTGTCAGCGGAGCCGAGGACTATTGCGCGAGCGTCGTGGGTCAATTGTCGGCTCTGCAGGCGCATACCGGGGCATTGGGTGCGGCTGCTCAGGCGGCCGCTGCATCCGCGCGTCGAGCCGATGACGACATCGGAACTGGACTGGGCACCGTGGTAGCGGCCTAGTCGGGCAGTCGGTCAGGACGTCCCGCCGCCGCCTCCGCCAACGGGAGGTGCCGGAATGCGCAACACCCGGTCGTCTGCCTCGATCGGCACGCCGATGCCATCCCGGTTGTTTGTGGTCACCCACAGCACGCCCTCGGAGTCGATGACGAGCGTGCGCAGCCGCCCGTAGGTGTCCTTGATGTACTCCTGCAGCTCACCCTGCACCGCGTGCTCCGCATTGATCTGGCTCGTGTAAATCCGCTGCCCGTCCAATGCGCCAACAGCGATGGCCTCGCTGGCCAAGGCACAGCCACCCAGACCGTCGCCGGGAGCGTCGATGGTGATGATCGGATCGACAGTGCCTGACAGCGCCCGCGGCCAGCCGTACTCCGCGTCCTCAGCCAGCACATTGACCTCGTCGGCTTCACCATCGATCAGATCGGTTCCGAACAGCTGACCGTCGGGACTCACGCACAACGCAGTGACGTCGCTGTGCCCACTTGTGAACACGGCGTCCGAACCAGCCGGTTCGCCGAAGATGTCGATCCGCAGCACCTTGCCGGCCAGACTCTCGTCGTCAGCGGAGAGGTCAGGCGTGCCGGTGTCACCGGTCCCGATGTAGAGCGCGCCGTCGGCTCCGAAGATCAGTGCCCCACCGTTGTGCGTGGCACCCTTCGGGATGCCGGTGAACACCGGGTTGGGCGTACCGCCGATCGGAAACTTCACGACCCGGTTGTCTTCTGCAGTGGTCAGGTAGGCGTAGATGAGCTGGTCCTGCTCGTACGTGGGGGACAGGGCCAGACCGAGTAGCCCGCCGTCACCGGTCGGGTCCAATCCGGGAACCACCATCAGCTCGACCGGCGGTGCTGCGTCGGGAAACACGTGCACGATTCGCCCGGTGGTGCGTTCGCCGACCAGGGCAGTGCCGTCCGGCAGCACAACCAGCCCGGTGGGCACCGTGAGCCCGGCGGCGACAACGCCGTCATCCCCCTCTTCTCCGGGCGCAGGCTCCCCAGGTTCCCCACCCGATTCCCGATCCTGCGGCGGAGCGACGACCGGCGGGGGCCCCTGGGGTTTGATCACCCAGGGGCCGGCTGGGGTGTAGTCGTCCGCGCAGCCCGCCAGGAGCAGGACGCCCAGAAGTGCCACAGCGACCGATCGGCCGCAGCGCGAGGACCGACGTGTCGACGCAGTGTGCGCGCGCCAGCCCGAACGGTTCACTCCCGCAGCGTAGGTAGGGGTCCCGTTGCGACCGTGTGAAGTCCTGGACGTGGGGGGATCTCCTAGGCTGCCGTCTCGTGAACCTCGATGTCCTGCTGCCTGATGCCCACGCGGCCCAGCAGCTCGGCGAACTGCCCGGGGTGCGCGGCCATGTCTACGACGGCAGGGGTGAGGTTCCGGACGAGGCCCGAAATTGCACGGTCTGGGTACCGCCGTTTCTGGCGACGCTGGATGTCGACGCGGTGATCGCCGCAATGCCTCGGCTCGAGGTTGTCCAACTGGTGAGTGCCGGGGCGGAGAAATTCGTCGATCACATTCCGGAGGGTGTCCTCCTCTGCACTGCCAGGGGCGCACACAGCGGGGCCACCGCCGAGTGGATAGTGGCCGCGATCCTTGCCTCGGTCAGGCAGTTCCCCCGGTTTCTCGCGGCGCAGGCACTGGGGAAATGGGACAACCCCTGGAACGGTGAACTCGCCGGCCGACGGATCCTCGTCGTCGGCGCCGGTGACATCGGTCGGGCGTTGGGCCGGCGCCTGGAGGGCTTCAACGTCGAGGTGCGTTACGTGGCGCGCTCGGCCCGGGAGGGCGTAGCTGCGGTGGAGGATCTGCCGGCGTTGCTGCCGGAGCACGAGGTTGTCGTCCTCCTGGTCCCCACGACACCGGCAACGATTGGCATGGTCGACGCGACTTTCCTGGCGGCCATGCCGGACGGTGCGCTGCTGGTGAATGCCGCTCGCGGACCCGTGGTGGACACCGACGCGCTCTTGGCCGAACTGAGCAGCGAACGACTTCACGCCGCCTTGGATGTCACGGAGCCCGAACCACTTCCCGAGGGCCATCCGTTGTGGTCAGCGCCGAATCTGCTGCTCACGCCGCACACCGCTGGCAGCGTGCCGCGCGCGGGAGACAAGGCCCTGGCGGTCGTCAGGGCGCAGCTCGAGCGACTGCTCGCCGGGCAACCCCTGTGCAACGTCGTCAGCCAGGACGGCTACTGATCGACCACGGACATGAAAACGGCTCAGTGCCGTGGTGGTTGCGTTGCGCTACCAAGTGCGCAGCAACCAGGGCTACGGGGGTGGGCTGGGTCTTGTGCTCGGTGGCCGTTCTCCCAGGGATTCTGCTGGGAGGTAGTGGGCGTCTGACCCTCGTCTTCGTCTCGCATTGGGAGGCTTGGACGCGTTCTAACTCGACGCGGGAACAGGGGTCGCTGTACGTCACCCGACGCTGCGGAAAGTTCTTGGATTTTGTTGTGTTGCATTCCCTTTCAGCGCCTCGAAATGTCAGAGGGTCGGTCTAGCGTCTTCGATATGACCTGCACGATCAGCCCGCCGGACGCGGAGTCCGCAACGGCTTTGAGTGCGGCGACGGTCGAGTTCGGTTCAGTGGCGGCTGAGGCTCGGCGGGTGCTGGCCGGGCAGGCGAGTCCTGTCTGGTCGCGGTCGGACCCTGCGTTGGTCCGGGAGGTGGCCGATCTATTCGCGTTGCGGGCGCAGGTCGACGGGCTGCTGCTGGACGCGGTCGGTGAGGTCGATTCCCGGGGTCTGGCCGGGTCCCGGGGCTGCTCCTCGACCCGGGCCTGGCTGCGCTGGGCGCATCGGATCGCCCCGGTCGAGGCCGGTCGGCTGGTCCGCACCGCGACTGTGCTGCGCAGGGATCTGCCCGCGGTCGCCGCGGCGATGTCGGCCGGGGAGGTGTCGCTGGCGCAGGCGGAGGTGATCGTGCACGCGATCGGCGACCTGCCCGCCGAAACACCGGTCGCCTGTCGGCCGCAGGCCGAGGCCACGATGATCGACCAGGCCCAGATCTTCGACCCGGTGATCCTGGCCCGGATCGGGCGGCGGCTGGCCGAGATCATCGATCCCGACGGGGTGCAGGCCCGCGACGAGAAACCCATCCTGGACAAAGAACAGGATGCGCACCGCGACCGCACCCTCACCTTGAACCCGGACACCAACGGCGCCGGCGGGACCCTGCGCGCCCGGCTGGACGCGCAGGGCTACGCCACCCTGGCCGCCTACCTACAAGCCGACACCGCCCCCGGACTGACCCCAGACGGGCAGCCGGAGTCCCGCGCCGACGCCGACAGCCGGCATCTCGGGCAGCGCCGGCACGACGCCCTGATCGAGGCCGCCCGCCAGATGCTCACCGCCGGCCGGCTCCCGACATCGGGCGGGGTGAAACCGCGGATCGTCGTCATCCTCCCCGCCGCGAGCCTGGCCAACCGGACCGGTGCCGCCCGGCTCCCGGACGGCACCCTGATCAGCCCGTCACTGGCCCGGCTGATTTCCTGCGACGCCGAGATCATTCCCGTCACCGTCGACCCCGCCGGGAACCCCCTTGATGTGGGCCGTAGCCGCAGGCTGTTCACCGGCACCCTGCGCACCGCCCTGGAAGTCCGCGACCGCGGCTGCGCCTGGCCAGGCTGCGACCGCCCGATCTCCTGGACCCAAGCCCATCACATCCTCTCCTGGCTGGACGGCGGCACGACCAGCCTCGACAACGGCGTCCTCCTCTGCCTGTTCCACCACCACGAGATCGAAAAGGGCGACTGGACCGTCACCATCCGAGGCGGCCGGGCCTGGTTCACCCCACCCGCATGGATCGACCCACACCGAACACCCCGGATCAACCCCATGCACCACCCACCACCGACCTAGGGGCAGGTCAGAGTCAGAGCGGCGGCTGCTAGGACACAGACAGAAGTCGATTAAGCAGGGCCACATGGCAGGTCATCCAGGCCGTACTTCCTCAGATATGCAGCGGCACCCGCGTACCGCTCCTAGACGTGTTCCAGCAGGCCGAGCATCGTCTCCGGCTTTGTGACCCAGTGCCGCCGAATCTTCTCCCGGACTTGAGAGTCAGGTTCAGCTTGGGAGGCCGCCGAGGTCACGGGTGTTCAGGCACGCGTCCCAGTCGAGCAGCGGCTGGCTCGTACCGTTAGGCGACGTCATCGGCGGACAGCCCCAGTCGGCCGCCGCTCGCCTCGTACAGCCTGGTCAGATCCTGCACCCGCAAGTTGGGCAACCGGATGGTGCTTCCCTCCGTGGTCACCACCGAGAGCTCCTGACGGTTGCCGATCAGCAATCCGGTGATCCGAATCCACGGGACGCGGACGGAGCCGAACAGCGCCCGTACGACCAAGCCCTCGTCGTCGACGTCAACACCGCTGCGCATGACATAGGTGATCCAGGCAGCCGGAAGCAGGAGCACCAACAGCAGCCAGGG
>JALZIX010000225.1 GCA_030860025.1 Actinomycetota bacterium | reverse complement strand
GTGCCGGGCCAGCCGCCCGGCGAAGTCTTCGATCTCCCCGATGCCGTCGCGAGCGAAGGCGAAGACGGTGTTCTTCTGCGTGTCTGTGGCGAGTACATGTCCGTTGTCGCCTTCGAGGTGCACAGCGGTGAAGTCCCCGCGCAGCGCCGTCGACACGTTGAGGTCGCGAAGGACGTGGTGCGCGGTGGACCGGTCAACGGTGACGACCCGGACCTCGGCCTTGCCGTACTGGTTGGGGCCCAGGGTAATGCCCATAGTGGGGTCAGCTTCCTCGGTAGGTGGAGTAGGCGTACGGCGAAACGAGCAACGGAACATGGTGATGGGCGGTTCCATCAGTGACCGTGAAGGCCACGGTGACTTCCGGGTAGAAGGTCTTGCTGCCGGTCAAGGCGAAATACTCGGCGGTCGCGAAGACCAGCAGGTAGTTGCCCGCCAGCAGCGGAGCCTCGGCTAAGCGGGCGCGGCCATCGACGTCGGTGATCGCGGCGACCGTGTCCCCCGTGGGATCGGTCAGCAAAATGTTGACGCCGAACGCCGGGAGTCCCCTGGCGGTGTCCAGAACGTGGGTCGTGATGCTCATACCTCGCTCACCAATCTCTCCACCCGTAGCCGGGTGATCTCTGCGAGCTGACCGGTGACCTCGGTCCGCTCGCTCGTCTCGTCGTTGTCCAGCCGCCGGCGTAACTCCGCGAGCATCTCCGTCGGTGTGCGACCGGCTGCGCGAATCAGGTACACATGGCCGAAGCGTTCCTCGTACGCGCGGTTGCCCTCGATCAGCGCCGCCCGCACCGCGTCGTCGGCGGTGTTCATCGAGGCCTGCTCCGCCCGAGATGATTGAGCCTGCGCGGAGTCACCTTCGGCGCGCTGCCCGATCCGGGGGTGCCCAGCCAGTGCCTGGCTCACCTGGGCCCAGTCCAGACTCAGGGTCACTTCCTCGGCCCGGTCCGCGAGCTCGGTGGCGCTCCGGTACGGCCGGCCGGCGGCGACTTCGGCGACGAACCGGTCGGCTGCATTGCAGGAGCGCAGCTTCTCGTGCAGCTCGGCCGCGCCCAGCTCGTTGAACCAGCCCAGCGAATGCTCGCTCACGGTGAGAGGATGCCAGCCCAGCGTGTGGGTAGGTCTTGCAGGGAGAGGTGGTGGGGTCATGGCACCCGACGTGTCCGTTGTCGGGCCGGACGTGGATAGGTCCGATGAGGTGCTCACCCCGGAAGCTCTGGCCTTCGTCGCCGAGCTACAGCGGCGCTTCGGCTCCCGCCGGGAACAACTGCTGACCGAGCGAGCGGTCCGCCGAGAACAGATCGCCGCCGCCGGCAGGCTCGATTTCCTCGACGAGACCGCGGCCGTACGCAGAGCGGACTGGACGGTGCCGCCGGCGCCGGCTGACCTGACCGATCGTCGCGTGGAGATCACCGGTCCCACCGAACCAAAGATGGCGATCAACGCGCTCAACTGCGGGGCGCAGGTCTGGCTGGCCGACCTGGAGGACGCGAACACCCCGCACTGGCGCAATGTCGTCGGCGGGCAGGTCGTGCTGGCCGACGCGGTGCGCGGGAGGTTGGCCTTTGACGGACCCGATGGGCGTGAGTACCGGTTGCGGACCGACGGGCCCCGTCCGGTGATCGTGCCCAGGCCGCGCGGCTGGCATCTGCCCGAACGGCACTTGACCGTCGACGGGCAGCCGTCGGTCGGCGCGCTCGTCGACGCCGGGCTGTACCTCTTCCACAACGCGGCCGAGCTGCTGTCGGCGGGCAGCGGTCCGTACTTCTACCTGCCGAAACTGGAGGGCCACCTCGAGGCCCGGCTGTGGGCCGAGGTCTTCTCGTACGCCGAGGAGTCGCTGGGGATTTCGCACGGCAGCATCCGTGTGACGATGTTGATCGAGACGATCACCGCGGCCTTCGAGATGGACGAAATGCTGTACGAACTCCGCGATCACGCGACGGGATTGAACGCCGGTCGCTGGGATTACCTGTTCAGCATCATCAAGAACTTCCGCGACTCCGGCCCGTCCTTCGTTCTGCCCGATCGCGCCGCGGTGACGATGAAGGCGCCCATGATGCGGGCCTACACCGACCAACTGGTCGCGGTCTGCCATCGGCGCGGAGCGATGGCGATCGGCGGGATGGCCGCGCTGATCCCGAGTCGCCGCGACGCCGAGGCCAACGAGAAGGCGCTGGCCGGCGTACGGGCGGACAAGGAGCGCGAGGCCGGCGACGGCTTCGACGGCTCGTGGGTGGCGCACCCGGATCTGGTCTCGATCTGCCGCGAGGTGTTCGACGCGCAACTGGACGGTGCGCCGAACCAGCTCTCCCGGCTTCGCGACGACGTCTCCGTGACGGCCGAGGAACTCCTCGACATCGGCTCTGTGCCTGGAGAGCGCACCGAGAAGGGGCTGCGCGGCAACATCGAGGTGGCCATCCGTTACCTGGCGGCCTGGCTCGGGGGGAACGGCGCAGTGGGTATCCACGGGCTGATGGAGGACGCGGCCACCGCCGAGATTTCACGCTCCCAGGTGTGGCAGTGGATCGCCGCCGGGATAGGCCTGGACACCGGGCAGAAGGTGTCCCGCGAACTGGTCACCCGGGTGGCCGACGAGGAGCTCGAAGGGATCCTGGCCGAGGAGGGCGTGGACGCCGACCGCGTGCGCCAGGCTCATGCGCTGTTCGCCCGGGTCGCCCTGGCCGAGGAGTTCCCCGACTTTCTCACGCTTCCGGCCTACGACCTGATCGACTGATGGCGTGACCGACCCAGAATCGGACCCACCAGCGACACGGCTTCCGGCCAAGACTCTCGCCGCGGTCGAGCAGGCGCTCGTACCGGTCGACCAGCGGCGCGTGCGGCTCTATCCCGGCGATGCAGGCAGCCGACAGCCGGTGCATACCGTGTACGTGCCGGCCGACCGGGTGGTGGCCGGACTCCCGTCCGCCTGGGGCGTCCTCGCGCTGCAAGCCCTGGAGGACCACGCCCCCGACGCGTACACGATGGCCGACGTTCTGGGTATGGATCCGCTGCTTGTCGCCGAGGTCTGGGAGCTGGTGCTGGACAAGCTACGTCGAGAGCCGATCGAAGATCTCCGAGTGGATGCCGAGGACGGCTACCGCGGGACGGCGGAAGCTGAGGACGGTGACGTCATCGCGGCAGCCAGTGCCGTTGGCGGTGACATCGTGGCCGGGACCGCTTCGCCGTTCCTCGGGCTGCGGGCCAAGTGCCTGGAGGCGCCGGTACGGGCGCGCGGGCTGCGGTCGTTGGACCTGTTCCTAGGCGCGCTCATCGACGGAGTTGGCGGACCGCAAGGTCTGAGGCAGACCGATCTGCGCATCACCCTGCCCAAGATCACCGACGTCACCCAGGTCGAGGTGATGATGACCGTGCTGGACGAGCTGGAAGCCGCGCACGGCCTCGCGGCGGGACAGCTCGGGCTGGAGTTGCAGGTCGAGACGCCGCAGGCGGTTCTCGGGTCAGACGGCCGCGCGAGTCTCGCCCCGATGGTGCATGCAGCCGGTGCGCGGTGTCGTGGATTGCATTTCGGCACGTACGACTACAGCGCCTCCCTGGGCATCGCTGCGGCCCACCAGGCCTCGGACCATCCGGCAGCCGACCACGCCAAGGCAACCATGCAACTTGCCGTCGCCGGCACCCGGGCCGCAGCCGTGGACGGATCGACGAACATCCTTCCGGTCGGGTCGAGTCAGCAGGTCAACGCGGGTTGGCGTTTACACGCGGGCCTGGTGCGCCGCGCCCTGGAACGCGGTTTCTACCAGGGATGGGATCTGCACCCGGCTCAGCTGGTGACCCGATACATCGCGACGTACGCCTTCTTCCGGCAGGCAATGCCGGCGGCAGCGTCCCGCCTGCGGGCCTATGTCTGGCAGCGGGACGGGACGGTGTTGGACGAACCGGCGACGGCCAAGGCGCTGGCTTTGGTGCTGATCCGCGGCCTCGACTGCGGCGCGCTGTCCATCGACGAGATCACCGCCGCCACCGACCTGGATCGAGCCGCGATGGCCGCCCTCGCCGGCCGCCGCCCGCCACCACACCTCCCGTGATCTTGACGAAAATGTCGGTTCAGCAGCGCAAAGAGGCCCGGGAACCGACATTTTCGTCAAGATCACG
>JALZIX010000222.1 GCA_030860025.1 Actinomycetota bacterium | reverse complement strand
TCGCCGACCACCTGGCGCCACCCCATCGCCGCGGTGGCCTGGTCTCGGTCTTCTACCTCGTCGTCTACTTCGGCTTCGCCGTGCCGACGATCGTTGCGCTGGTGGCCGGGGACTCGTTGCGCACCGGCGTGCCGATCCTGGTTCTGGGCGCGGTCGCGCTCGTACTCGGAGTGATTCTTTTCTGGGCCGGGCGGACGCTCGTACGGTCAGGCGTTCTGCCACATGCCCATCGTGTTGCCCTCGGTGTCCCTGAAGTAGGCGGCGTCACATGAGGCGTGTACGGCCGGGCGCGACAAGTCGACGGTCACACGTGCCAGCGGGTAGGTCCGCCCGGGGCGGGGTCGTAACGGCAGAACAGGCCGGTACGCACCGAGGCCTGCAGATGCGCCGCCGCCCGTGGCGCGGTGGTCTCCATGCGGCCCAAGGTGGCCCGCAGATTGCGGGTGACGTTGACCCTGGCCCGCTCGGCCTCATCCGAGGCACGTCGTGGCCGGCCACCCAGCCCGGTGACCCTACGCAGTTCCCCGAGCACCCCCTGGCGCTCGGCTTCGGCGCGAGCTGCGCGGTCGGGGTCACCGGCCTCGTCGGCCGCATCGAGTTCGGCCGCGAGTGTCCTTAGTCGGTCCCGGTAGGCAGCTGTGGCGGTTGGATCGAGAACTGGTGCAGTGGCGGGTTGCACCAGCCCGGCGCCACCGGCGGCCAGGTCGAGCGCGGAGATCTCGAGCCGGGGCGCCGCGAGCAGGGCCCGCAGATGATGCAGCCCGAGCCCGTCCCGCAGCCGCGTTTGCTCCGGTCCCGCCTCCAGTAACCAGTCCTCCCCATCGCGGCGCAGCGTCCACTCGTCGGCCGAAGCCCCGAGCTGGTCCAGCAGCGACCGCATGCCGAGGCGTTGCGTCAGCAGCTGCCCGCGTCGCCGCACGTCGGATGCCTCGGGCAGACCGCGATCGTCCCGCCCCAGCGACAAAGCGTCGGCGAGTCCGGCAAGGCTGTCGGCGAGCCATGCGAGCGCGCCAATGGATTCCTCGAGCTCGATCGCTTCCTTGAAGTGCTGGATCGCCTCATCGCGCGTCTGCAGCAGCGTGGCGAGCAGACCGAGATAGTGCGAGACAGGCCCGTTGACCGTGTTCGCTCCACCCGACAACACGAGCCGACCCCGGTAGGGCAGGAGTGCTTCGTACAAAGGTGCGGCGGCAGCAAGGTCTTCGGTCGCCGCGGCCACGAAGGCTAGATCCGCGATCGCAGATAGCCACCGCGGCCCCGACCCGCGCAGCGCCTGGGGCAACACCCGGTCCAGCTCAACGGCGGCCGCCTCGTTGTGGCCGAGTTGCACCATGACCCGGGCGACCATCGCCTCATACAGATGCCCGGGCATTCGTTGCGCGATGGCAAGCAACGCCTTGAGCGCGATCTCACCGCTTGCCCGGTTTCCCTGATAGATGCTGACCGGGCCGCGGACCGACAAGACCAGGCGGTCGGTGTCGGCCAGTCCAGCCCGGCGGCCGAGTTCGGCCACCTCGTCGGCAAGTCGAGTCGCCTCATCGAAACGGCCGCGCAGTAGGGCAAGCACGGCGTGCCGTGAGGTTGCCATGACGATGGCATCGGCGTCGCCAGCGGTCCGCGCCGATCGCTGGAAAACAGCCAGGGTCGATTCCGCCTCGCCCACCCGAGCTAGCTCCATCAGCGCCACAAATTGCCAGAACAGCCCATGTCTCTCTTGAGACGCGTCACCAGCCGCCCGGCCGAGATCGATGATCTCAGCGGCCGCGGCCAACCGGTCACCAGCGGCAGCCGGATCCCAGAGGGCGTGCAGCCGAGCGTCGAGTGCTTCCGACAACGCCTGACGGTCCCCGGCGCGGCGGGCACGGGTCAACGCGTCCTCTATCAGCGCCCGCCGACGGTCTGCCGTCGAGGTGTCCCCGAGCAGCTCTCGGGCTAGCCGGGATGTCAGGCGGGCTAGGCGCGCGTCATCCGTCTCGCGATCGATCGCGGACTCCAGCAACCGTACGTAGGCGCCGTCGATCTCGAGGAACTGCGCCGTCGATTGGGCGTTTAGGGCGAGCTCCACCAACGGGTCTTGGTCCTGCTCGAGTCCAGCCAGCTGTGCGATCAACGACCGGGCGATCCCCGGAAGTCCTCCGGAAGCGACCCAAACCGCATGCTGCACAGCCTCATTGCCTTCACCCACGACAGTCGTCATCTCGCCCTCGGTCAGCGGACGAAGGCGCAGCTCTCGACCGATCCCGAGCGGCGCGCTTGCGGTGGCGACCACTGCTACCGAGGCCAACATCAGCCGTCCAGTCACCAGAGCAAGAAATTCCAGGGCCATGGAACCGCCCTGATCGATGTCATCGACAACGACAAGACGGTTTGTGCCCGTGGCGACATGGCGAACGGCCGCGTCCACATCTGGCCGCCCGGCGTCAGCAATCAACCCATCGGCAACGAAGGCTGGGGCGCCCAGCTCCCCGAGGATCTGTGCCCACACCGAGCGCCCCGGCTGACCAGCGCAGGGCGACCCGCCCACCACCGTGAACCCCCGAGCGCGAGCAGCTTTAACCGCGGCTGCGAGGAGTTCGGTCTTCCCAGATCCAGCCGGTCCGACGAATACGACCAGACCGCCGGTGCCGTCGGCGGCACGTTGGAGCAGATCATCGAGTTCTGCCAGCTCGGCTTGCCGGCCGACCAGCGCCACGCGCTCAGGTTAGCCATCCAGGTGTGTGCTCGCCATAGACGCTGCCGCTGAGTCACTAGACAGGAAGTCAGCCCGCTGGAAGGTCAAAACGGGTAACGGTGCCTTGTCCGGTACCCGACACCCAGAGCGCTCCGTCGCCGTAGGCGACCCCGTAGCTCCACCCTGACTTCTCGAATGCCAGAGTCGCTTGGTTGGTTGCCGGATCGATCCGATAGATGCCGCCAGGGCGGTCCGGGCGGGCCTTGAAGCTGACCCACACCGCGTCGCCGCTGGTGTCGATGCCGACCCCCGACCCGACATCCTCGATCGTGGCCACGACCGTGCCCGTCAGCTCATCTAGGCGCGAGACCGTACCGGCCCGGTAGTTCGCCACCCACACACCGTTCTCGTCCACGGCCAGGTCGTGGGCGCCGTCCCCGGTCGGGATGACGGCTGCGACGGTGTTGCTGGGGGGATCTATGCGCGCGACCATGCCGGTGTCTTTCGCCGTCACCCAGACTGCGCTGTCGGACACCTCGACGTCTGTCAATTCTCCAACATCAGGAATCGGGATGGTCGCCAGAACTTCGCCGGTTTGGTCATCGACTCGTACCAGGCCGTCCCGGGTAGGCCCCCAGATGGACCCGTGACCAGCGGCGAGGTAGTTGCTGCGCATCGGTACGGAGAGCAGGACCTCGCCGGACTCGGGATCCAACTTCTGCAGCTCCTCGCCGTTGATGGCGACCCAGGCCGCGTCAGAGGTGAAGGTGACTGCGCGACCTCCATCGATGGCCAAGGTCACCGTTTCGGTCGCCGCATCGATCTTCACGATCTGATCGATCGGCGGGTCGACCTGCACCCAGGCCGCGCCGAACCCGTACTTGGTGCTCCACGTTTCGCCGCCGAAAGTCAGAACCCCGGAGTCGTCCGCGGTGGTTGGCGCAGTGCTTGTCGCCGCCGGTTCCGACTCCGAATCTGAGCCCGACCCAGACTCCGAGCCAGACGTTGCACAGCCGGCAATCAACGCGACTGCCAGCGCGAGCGGGCCGACCCGAGCGACGAACGCGGTCCCGGGTCCGATGTGGTGGATCAGCGTTGCCGTCGTCACGCGGTACCTCCTGGTTGTCGTCACCGAGTTGGCGTACGGCGGGAGGGAACGATTCGTACAGTCAGTCCATACGGTGATGCGTCGCAGCACGGGCCGTCTCAACGCCCGTCACTCGTACGGTCAGGCGTTCTGCCACATGCCCATCGTGTTGCCCTCGGTGTCCTTGAAGTAGGCGGCGTACCCCATGCCACCGACGTCCTGCCGCCCGATGAGGGTCGATCCGCCTAGCTCCTCGACCTGCTGCAGCGCCTGGTCGATGTCCTCGACGTCGATGACGATGACCGGGGCGGTGACCGGGTCGGTGCGCTTCATCATTCCGCCGTTGATCGCGCCGGGCTCGAGTGGCCTGCCCTCCTCGTCGATCTTGGTCGTACTCAGGATCGTGTAGCCCATCTCGGGCATGGCGTTGACCTCCCAGCCGAACGCCGCCCGATAGAAGGCCTGAGCCCGCTCCACGTCATCGGCCGGGATCTCGAAGTGCACGACGCTTCCCACAGCAGCCACCTCCGCTGGGTCGAGTTGTTCTGGACCCCTGAATCGTGGACCTTGCAGAGCCGATCCGGAACCGTCTATGGGTTGCCGAGTCCGACCGTGCGCGCGCGGACGATCGCCTCGGAGCGTCCGGCGACCTGCAACTTCGCGAAGATGGCGGACGTGTGGTTGCTCACCGTCTTCGTCGCCAGGCCCAGCCGCGCGCCGATGGTTGCGTTCGGCAACCCGGCCGCGATGAGGTCGAGCACCTCGCGCTCCCTCGGCGTGAGCTCTGGGAACGGGTCGGCCTGGCGCGGCGGACCGGAAAGATAGGCGAGTACGCGGCTGGCGATGCTCGGGCTGAAGATCGCCTCTCCGGCCGCGACTGCCCGGATCGCTCGGATGATTTCCTCCTGGGTGGCGCCCTTGAGCACGTACCCGCGAGCGCCTGCCCGCATTGCTGCGAAGACCGAGTCGTCGTCATCGAACATGGTGAGCATCAGGACCGCCACATCCGGCGCGACCCTGCTGATCTCGGCGGCAGCGGCGACGCCGTCCAGGTCGGGCATCTGGATGTCGAGTACCAGGACGTCAGGTGCAGCCGTGACAGCCGCGCGGACGGCATCGCGTCCGTTGGCCACAGACTCGACGACGCTGAGCCCGGGTACCGAGCCGAGTAGCGCGGACAGGCCATCGCGTACGACCGGGTGGTCGTCGGCCAGCACCACTCTCAGTTCGGTCACCGGGCACCGCCAATCGGCAGCACGGCGCGGACGGCTCCACCGCCACCGGGGCGCGGGCCGGCCGCACAGGATCCGCCGAGCTCCGCTGCCCGTTCAGCCATGGACGTCAGGCCGACACCCGGAGGCCAGACCGGGCCGTGGCCGTTGCTGGGTCCGTCGTCGAGCACCGCCATGTGCAGGTCATCGGCGCAGCGCAGGACGAGCCTCACCCTGCTCGCGTGAGCGTGTCGCGCGGCGTTGGTCAGCGCCTCGGTAGCGATTCGGTAGGCGGCCACCTCGACCGCAGCGGGCAGCGGCGGCAGCGGCTCGACCGCATCGATGTCGACCTGTAGCGGCGCGAGTCGTTCGGCTTCGCGTCGCAATGTTGCGACCAGGCCGAGTTCGTCCAGCGCGGGTGGGCGAAGCCCATAGACGAGTCGACGGATCTCATGGATGGCGGCGGTGGTCTGGCCGCGCAGCGCCTCGAGCAACCGTCCCGCTTGTTCAGGATCGTCGGTCAACAAGTTGCGCGCGGCATCGGCCTGTAGAGCGACCCCCGTCAGGGTGGGCCCGAGGCCATCGTGCAGGTCTCGGCGTAGTCGCCGGCGTTCCTCTTCGCGCGCCGAGACCAGTTGCTCGCGCGAGGATTGGACAGCCCGGGACAGCGACGTCGCCCGAAGCGCGATCGCCAACGGCACGGCGAGCAGTTCAACGACCGCACGGTCTGCCGGATCGAGTCGTCTCTCCCCGGGGCGAGCGCCGAAGACGAGTTCGCCCATTCGCTGTCCCCCGTAATCCAGCGGCACCGAGTGCAGGATTTCCGGTGCGGTGCCAAATGCCGCCAGTTCTCCGTCGGTGTCACGGAGGGCGGCGAACGGTAGGTGCAGGGCTTCACACACCACGGCTGGAACGCCCTCCAAGCCCGAACCGGCGGTGGACAACTGTGCGCCCACTCTCGACGCGGCCCGTACCGGATCCCGACGGTCACCGTAGAGGGCGCGGTCGACCAAACGTTGCAGGCGAATCCGCAGTGGGTTGAAGGCCACTGCGATGAGCACTGTTGCCAGCACCGACGTGCCGAGCCCGACCTCACTGCGCAGCAGGGCGTCTGCCACCGCCACGAGCCCGATATAGGCACCGACGACAGCGGCAGTGAGCAGCGCGTACAACAACGCCCTCGAGACGACCAACCGGATGTCGAGCAACTGGTGGCGCAGGATCGCCACAGCGATCGCGGCCGGGATGAGCGGGATGGCCAGCAGGATCAGCACCGGTCCGGCCGCGAACAGACCCCACGGAACCATGACCAGAAAGACCACACCGACCGCCAGTGCGAGCCAGAGCAGTTGACGCCGCTGCCGTTCGGCACCACGGCGGTAGCGGATGCCCAGTCCGACGAGGGCCGAGACCACCACTACGAGATTCAGGACTTCGGTGATTGTCCACAATGGTGCGAGGTCTCGGTAGTTCGGCAGCACGAGCCAGGGCGTGATCCCTCCCGGGAACGCACCTGGCTCGTCGCCGGCCGCTACAACGAACAGCACACCGTTGACCACAGTGATCCCGACGAGCCAGCGCCACTGACCACTCAACAGTCTTCCGTCTGGGAATAGCAGCAGCACCAGTGGCAGGCACAAGCCGATCGACCACGGCCAGGAATATGTGAAGAACGTGAGCACGGTACGCAGAGCCGGTTCCGGCCATACGTCCTGGAGGCCGAGCTCGAACAGCGGTCTCATCGCGGCCGACGTCGCGTGGGCGATTCCCTCAACGAGAAGCAACCACCCGATCGGGTTGTGCGGGCGCTGCCAGGCGATGAGAACGCCCGCGATTGGGAATGCCAGGCCCATCACGGAGTTCGTGAGCACGAAGGTCTCCACGGCGTCGCGGATGTCGAAGCCGGCCGCAATCGAACCGACAACGGCGACCGCTACCTCGAGCGTCGCCAGGGCGAGCAGTCCGAACGCCAGGAGACTGCTGCGCCGGGGTCGGCTCCGGCCGTCCGGGTCGGCGTCCTCAGCCGGTTGGCTCATGACCGGAGGATCCGCGTTCACCGACACCGAATCCTTGGTCACGGTCACATCGTGCTCGGTAGTTGGCCAGTTTGTCCCGGGTGTGTGTTCCCGGGTCAATCGGGAGATCGCCCGACCAACTGCGGCGGCTGCCTCTGTAGTTCGGGTACGCCACGGATCGATGCTTCGCCGCGTTGCCGGAGCGATCCGCCTCGGCCCTTCCGCCAAGGAGACTGAGCATGACGACGACAACCAAGACCTACTCCCAACCAACCGTCAGAGGAAGGCGTCAGCGCTATATCGCCCTGGTGGTGCTTGCTCCTATCGGTCCGTTGGCCATCGCCGGGATCCGGGGGGTTCTGCCGTACGCGACCGCCGGCGACAACGCAGGCATCGCCGCCGACGTCGCCGCCAACCAAGCCGCGCAGAGCACGGTGCTCTGGCTGGAATTGCTCGCTTCCCTCACACTGATGGTCGGGGTGTTCGTGGTCAGCGTCGTGGCGGTGCGGGGTGCCCCGGTGTTGGGCACGATCGGTGCGGTGCTGGCCGTTGCCGGGTACAGCTCGTTGATATTTGGGGTGATGCCGTCGGATGCAGCGGCGCTAGCCGCCGCGCAGGCCGGCGTGGACAACGCCACGACAGGGCAGATCCTTGACGGGATAGCTGCGCATCCCTCCAATGCCATCGCCGTGATGCTGTTCGTCATCGGGCACATC
>JALZIX010000137.1 GCA_030860025.1 Actinomycetota bacterium | reverse complement strand
TTTTTGGTGAGTCGGGATCGGGTCCCGACTGCGCCTGGGCCGGTGTTGGGACCAGTCTGCGGACCACTCGGATTCAGCTGCCGGTAGCCGCTGGCGATCGGCGGCAAGGAAGGTGCAGCGACGGCCGGCTGAGGTGGCCCGGTGATCGGGAATTGCGGAAGGTGCGGGACGTGCGGACCGGACTGAGTTCCCGGCGGAGCATAGGAACCGAGGAAATAGTCCTGGCTCTGCTGGCCTGGAGGAGCAGGCTGCGGCGCACCGAAACCGGCGCCGGTGTTGATCCGCAGGGCTCGACGTGCGGCCGCGGCCAGATCACCGGCCCGGGCGAAACGCTGGTCGGGATCCTTGGACATGCCGCGAGCGACAACGTCGTCCATAGCCTCCGGCAGGCTGGCAGCCGCCTGGGAGGGACGCGGCGGAGGGGTGTTCAGATGGCCGTACATCATCGCGGGCAGCCCTTCCCCCGCGAACGGACGTTTCCCGGCCAGACACTCGTAGAGCAGGCAGGCCAGGGAGTAGACGTCGGTCCGGCGGTCCACCCTCCCCTCGAGAAAGCGTTCGGGCGCCATGTAGTCGAAGCTGCCCAGCGCCGAGCCGGTCTTAGTCAGCCCCTGTTCATCTTCTGCGGCCCGCGCGATCCCGAAGTCCACGAGGTAGACGAAGTCGTCGTCACTGTCGTCGTCGCGATCGCTGACCAGGACGTTTGACGGCTTGACGTCACGGTGGATCAACCCGTCGGCGTGTGCGGCGTCCAGCGCCCGAGCGACCTGGCTGACGATTGCGACGGCCCGGCTGGGAGGCAGCGCGCCCCGCTCGCTGAGCAGTGCGGCAAGGTCCGCGCCCTCCACGAGGCGCATGTCGATGAACAGCCGGCCATCGATCTCGCCGTAGCGGTGGATCGGAATGACGTGGGCCTCACGCAGCCGGGCGGCGAGTTCGGACTCCCGCCGGAATCGCGCGCGGTAATCCTCGTCAGCGGCCAAGTGCTGGGAGAGCAGTTTGAGTGCGACTACCCGCTTCTGGCTCTCGTCGTAGGCGCGATAGACCTCACCCATCCCACCGCGACCGAGGAGTTTCTCGATCCGATAGGGACCGAATCTCTCGCCGTCCAAAGGTGGTCCCGTCCTTTTTCGGGCGCGTTCAACGCCTCCTTACCCCAGCCAACCAGTCGAGCAGCTTCGCTCGTCCGCTCCTGGTGTACGTCTGCCCGAGCATATCTCGGGAGTATGCGGAGTAACCGAGTGTGCGGGCCGCCCCCGCTAGAACAACGCAGCCGTCAGCTTCTTGCGAGCCGCGATGACTTGAGGGTCGTCGTCCCCAATGAGTGCGAATAGATCCACGAGACCCTCCCGAACGGTGTCGCGCTCCTGGCCCGACGTGGTCCGGATCACCCCGAGCAACCGATCGAAGGCGCGCTCCACCTGACCCTGGGCGAGCTCGACATCCGCGGCCGCCAGTGCGGCAGCAGGGTTCGTCGGGTTCGCTTCTGCGCGCGCGACGGCATCCGGACCGGCCGCCTCGGCGCGGCGCAGCAGTTGGATCTGAGCCAAGGCGAGCCCGGCTATCGGGTGATCGGGTTCGGCAGCCAGGATGTCGACGTAAGCGTTCTCGGCGGCGGCCAGGTCACCCCGCGCCACGGCATCCTCGGCAGCGTCCAGGCGCGGGTCGGCGTCCTGCTCGACGTCATCGATCCCAAGCCCGGGTCCGGCGCCGTCCGGCAGCCGTCCGCCGGCTGCCTGGACAACTGCGGCGAGGAACTTTCGGATCTCTTCCTCGGGCAGGGCTCCGTTGAACTCGGCAGCCAGCGCACCTTGCAAGACCGCCTTGACGACCGGAACGCTCTGGACCTGGAGTGCCTGGGCCAACCGCGGGTTCGAGTCGATGTCGACCTTGGCCAGGATCCAGGCACCCTGGCCCTCGGCGGCCAGCTGTTCGAGAATCGGCGTCAACTGCTGTGCAGGCGGACTCCAGTCGGCTCGCAGGTCCACGATGACCGGTGTCTGAAAGGACCGGTCGATGACCTCCGTCTGGAAGTTCGTCTCGGTCACATCGACGACGTAACTACCGCCCTCTCGAGGCGGTGTTGAGGCGGCACGTTCGGCTGCCTCGGCGCGGGCCCGGATGGCACCGAGGTCCACCGCCCCGGCTAGTGATGCTGCTGCCTGTGCCTGCTTTGCGGCATCGGCGGCAGTGCGGGGCGCAGCGGGTCCACGGTTGGGTTGCATGACCC
>JALZIX010000127.1 GCA_030860025.1 Actinomycetota bacterium | reverse complement strand
TCGCGTTGATCACCATCGACAACGGGCTCGACCACACCCGGCCGACGACGTTCGGGCCAGCCGGCCTGACCAACATCGCGGCCGCGCTGGATGAGATCGAGGTCCACTCCCCCGCGGTCGCTGCCATCGCGGTGACCGGCAAGCCGTTCATCTTCGCCGTCGGCGCGGACCTGTCCGGGGTCGGACTGGTCGATAGCATGGAGAAGGCGCTTCAGTTCGGTCGACTCGGCCACGAGGTTTTTCGCCGGTTCAAGGACTCGCCCATTCCGAGTTTTGCGTTCATCAACGGCGCGGCCATGGGCGGCGGCGTCGAACTGGCACTGCACTGCCATTACCGGACACTGTCCACCGGCGCCGCGGCTATCGCTTTGCCGGAGTGCTTCCTGGGTCTCGTCCCCGGCTGGGGCGGCACCCAGTTGCTGCCCAACCTGATCGGACCTGACGGCGCCGTCACTGTGATCCTGGACAACGCGCTCAACCAGAACCGCATGCTCACCGCGACGCAGGCCGCGAAGCTCGGGATCGCTGACGTCAGCTTCGAGCCCGCCGATTTCCTGGAGCGCTCGCTCGAGTGGGCCGTGAGTGTGCTCACGGGAGCTACGACGGTGAATCGACCGCACCTCGACCGTGGCGATGCCTGGACAGCAGCGTTGGAGCGCGGCCGGGCCCTTGTAGAAGCAAAGTTCCATGGCGCCGCTCCCGCTCCGTACCGCGCCCTGGATCTGCTCGAACACGCCCGTGGCGGCGTTGACGGTGAGCAGTTCCTGACGGGCACCGCAGCGGAGGACGACGCACTCGCTGACCTGGTGATGGGCGACGAGCTGCGGGCTGGCCTGTACTCCTTCGACCTCGTCCAGAAGCGGGCCAAGCGACCAGTCGGCGAACCGGACAAGAAGCTCGCCCGGCCGGTCACCAAGGTCGGCATCGTCGGGGCGGGGCTGATGGCCGGCCAGCTGGCCCTGCTGTTCGCCCGTCGCCTCGAGGTGCCGGTGGTGCTAACCGATCTGGATCAGGAACGACTGGACCGCGGCGTGGGCTACGTGCTTGGCGAGATCGACAAACTCCTCGGCAAAGGGCGGGTCACCGCCGACAAGGCGAATCGGCTCAAGTCCCTGGTGTCCGGGTCGCTGACCAAGGACGCCTTCGCCGACGCCGACTTCGTGCTGGAGGCGGTCTTCGAGGACCTGGCGGTCAAGAAGCAGGTCTTCGCCGAGGTCGAGGCCGCGGTGAGCCCAGCGTGCATTCTCGCGACGAACACCTCGTCCCTGTCGATCACCGAGATGGCCGCCGATCTCGGACATCCCGAACGGGTCGTCGGCTTTCACTTCTTCAATCCGGTAGCCGTCTTGCCCCTCCTCGAGATAGTGCGCGGTGCCAAGACCGACCACGCGACGCTGGCAACGGCCTTCGAGGTGGGCAAGAACTTGAAGAAGAGCTGTGTGCTGGTTCAGGACGCACCGGCTTTCGTCGTCAACCGGCTGCTGACCCGGTTCCTCGGCGAAGTGACGACCGCCGTCGACCGCGGCACGCCGATCGAAGCGGCCGACCGCGCGCTGGATCCGCTCGGCCTGCCGCTGAGCCCGTTCCTGCTGCTGATGCTGGTCGGTCCTGCGGTCGCGCTGCACACCGCCGAGACGCTGCATGGCGCCTTCCCCGACCGTTACGGCGTGAGCCAGAACCTGCGCAGTCTGGTCGAGGCAGGAAAGCCGGGCGTCTACGTCTGGGACGAGTCGGGTCAGCATGTGGACCCCGAGGTGGCCGCGCTCTTCATCGGCGGTGATGCGCCGATGTCCGCCGACGAGGTACGTAGCGCCGCGCTGGAGGCCCTGGCGCAGGAAATCCGGTTGATGCTCGACGGAGGGGTCGTCGGGGCAGCCCAGGACATCGACCTGTGCCTTCTCCTGGGCGCTGGCTGGCCGTTCCATCTCGGCGGGATAACCCCGTACCTCGACCGTGAAGGCATCAGCGAGAAGGTGACCGGCCAGCGGTTCCTTCCGCCGGGCGTCGCCAGCGTCCCGCCACCCGGCTAGGCAACGGTCACGCCGCTGGAAGGTTGACGCGTACTTCCAAGCCACCTTCGGGCAGCGCCGTCAATTCGAACGTGCCGTGATGCGCGGCGACCACCGCCCGCACGATGGACAGGCCGAGGCCGACGCCCCGTACCCCCGATCGGCCCTCACCGCCTCGACGGAATGGCCTGACCAGATCGCCGAGTTCGGCCTGTTCCAGCTCCGGTCCGGTGTTGGACACGGTGAGCCAAGCCTGGTCCGCAGCTTGACCACAGGCCACCGATATCTCGCCGCCGTGGACGTTGTGCCGGACGGCATTCTCGAGCAGGTTGCCGATCAACCGCGATAGAAGTTCGGGATCACCGATGGTTCGAGCCGACGCCAGCTCGGTGGCGATGCTCAGGTCCTGCTCGGTGGTCTCTGTCCCGATGAAAGCCAGCACGCCCGGGACCAGCGAAGCCAGGTCGACTGGCTGTCGGCTGCTCAGGATGCCGTGCTCGGCTTCGGCCTCACTGCGGGCAAGGACCAGCAGCGACTCCACCAGCGTGTCCGCACGAATGGTGGCCTCCCGCACGATCTCGGCGGACATCCGCAGGTCCTCGGCGGTGGCGTCAGGGTCGGCCAGGGCCACGTCCACTTCAGCGCGGATCACCGTCAGCGGCGTGCGCAGTTCATGGCTGGCATTGGCCGCGAACCTCTGCTGCCCGGCGAAGGCGGCATCCAGTCTGCCGACCATCTCGTCGAAGGCGTCGGCGAGTTCGGCCAGTTCGTCCCGCGGCCCGTCGTAGGAGATGCGCTCGGCCAGGCTGGCCGTGGACACGCGTCGGGCGGTCGCGGTCAAGTCGCTCACCGGGCGCAGGACCCGGCCGGCGACCAGGTAACTCGCCGCCGCACCGGCCAGGACAACGAACCCGAAGGCGAGACCGCCGGTGCGCAGGATGGCATCGCGGGCCTGGTCGCGCAGTGCCTCCTGGACGGCTCCCGCCGTCACCGTGACGGTGGCGCCGTCTGAGGTCATGATGTCGACCTCGGTGTCCGGGGGCAGACCGGGCGTGGCGGCAACCGTCTGGTCGGCAACGATCACTGCCACCGCCAGCAATATCGCCGCGGCGACGGCGAGCAGCGCGCCGTAGGCCATCGCGAGGCGCCAGCGCAGCGAGATCCGCATGCCTGACAGCCTGCCCTGTGCCTGCCTAGGCGGGATCGGAGGTGATCCGATATCCCGAGCCGACCACGGTCTCGACGATCGCCGGCTCGCCGAGTTTGCGCCGCATCGTCATGATCGTGACCCGAACGGTCGTCGTGAACGGATCGGCATTCTCGTCCCAGACCTTCTCCAGCAGTTCCTCGCTGGACACGACGCCGCCGTTGGCCCGCATCAGCATCTCGAGGACCCCGAACTCCTTGCGAGTCAGGTCGATCGGCATGTCGCCGCGGCGTACAACGCGCTTGGCGGGGTCGAGCACGAGGTCGCCGGCCTCCAGTACGGGCGGGGCGGCAGGCGTGGCCCGGCGGCCCAGTGCCCGAATGCGCGCCACGAGCTCGGCGAAGGCGAACGGTTTGGACAGATAGTCGTCAGCACCCAGGGACAATCCGTTGACCCGATCGGCAACGGTCCCGCTCGCAGTGAGCATCAGCACCCTGGTGAGCGTCCCGGACCCAGCGAGCTGGCGCATGACCTCATCCCCGGACATGCCGGGCAGGTCACGGTCCAGGACGACGACGTCGTAGTCGGTATAGCTCCACTTCTCGTGGCCGTCGGAGCCGTCATAGGCGACATCGACCGCCATCCCTTGCCGACGCAATCCGCGGGCGAGGGTGTCGGCAAGCTGCCGCTCGTCCTCGACGAGCAAGATGCGCATGTTGTTAGGACGGTCTGGAGCGGGTTGCCGGATCCACGCCCCGGGTCTCAACCCGGGAGAGGTTGACCACATTGCCCTGCCGACTGGAACCAGCCGAGGTATCGACCGGGCCGGTGTCCACCGCGGCGTGCAGGGCTTCCATTCGCTTCCTTACCGAGTGCTCGATCCCCTCGGCGTCCAAGCCTGCCGCGAGCAGCAGATCGGCGCGTTTACCGACCTCCAGGAACTGCTGTTGCAAGCCAAGGGTCAAGAGGGGTCGGTCAACCGAGTTTTCCCGTAAGGCCTGAGCGACCCAACTCCCGAACCCACCGGACAGGCCGCCGTCCTCGACGGTCACGATCAGTTCGGCGCTACGGGCGAAATCGAGGACCGCCTGCGGGACCGGACGGATCCAGCTGGGCGAGACGACCCGCACGGCCCACCCTTCGCTCGCGATCGATGCTGCGGCTCTGACCGCTGCGCCGGCCAGGGGCCCGATGGCGACCACGAGCACCTCGACCCTGCGATCCTCGGCGTTGCTCTCGAACAGCACGTCCACGGCACCGTCCACGCTGTGCAGCGCCGGGACCGCAGCTCCCAGGCCACCCTTCGGGAAACGAACCGTTGTCGGCCCGGATGCGTCGGCCACTGCCTCGCGCATCGCGTCCCGCAGAGTCGTCGCATCCCGCGGGGCGGCTATCCGCATTCCGGGAACGACCCCGAGGATCGACAGGTCCCACATGCCGTTGTGCGACGGCCCGTCGTCCCCGGTGACGCCAGCCCGGTCCAGTACGAAGGTGACCGGTAACCGATGCAGGGCGACGTCGAGGAGTACCTGGTCGAAGGCGCGGTTCAGGAAAGTGGCGTAGATGGCCACCACCGGGTGTAGGCCGGCCATGGCCATCCCGGCGGCTGAGGTGACCGCATGCTGCTCGGCGATGCCGACATCGAAGGTGCGCTCCGGATAGGCCTCGGCGAAGGCGGCCAGACCGGTGGGATGCAGCATCGCCGCCGTGATGGCGACCACGTCGCTCCGGACCGCGCCGATGTTGACGAGCTCCGCCGAAAAGGTCTCGGTCCATGTGGGTCCAGCCGCCAACGTGAGCATGCCGTTGTCAGGATCGAAGGCGCCGCTGCTGTGCCAGGCGTCCTCCTCGTTGGCCAGCGCGGGGGCGTATCCAAACCCCTTGATCGTCACGCAGTGCACGATGACCGGCGCACCGAAGTCGCGCGCGCGCCGAAACGCCGACTCCAACGCCGCTATATCATGCCCATCAACGGCGCCGACGTACTTCAGCCCCAGGTCCTCGAACATTCCCTGTGGTGCCAGGACATCCTTGATGCCCTTCTTCACGCCGTGCAGGGCGTCGTACAGAGCCGGACCGACGACCGGGGTCCGGCCGAGGTTGCGCTTGATGCCCTCGAGCATTCCCTCGTAACCCGGACGCAAGCGAAGCGATGCCAGCCGGTCGGCAAGTCCACCGATCGTCGGCGAGTACGACCGACCGTTGTCGTTGACGACGATGATGACCGGACGGTCCTTGGCCGCGGCGATGTTGTTGATCGCCTCCCAGCTCATCCCGCCGGTGAGTGCCCCATCACCGACAACCGCCACAACGGGACGGCGGTCACCACGTACGGCAAATGCCTTGGCCATCCCGTCGGCGTACGAGAGGGCGGTGGAAGCGTGGGAGTTTTCCACCCAGTCGTGCTCGGACTCGTCCCGGGAGGGATAACCAGACAGGCCACCCGCGGCTTTCAGCCGATCGAAGCCGGCTTGCCGACCGGTGAGGATCTTGTGCACGTAGCACTGGTGCCCGGTGTCGAAGATGATCGGCACCCGTGGGGAGTCGAAGACGCGGTGCAGTGCGATGGTGAGCTCGACCGCGCCGAGATTCGGCCCGAGGTGTCCCCCGGTGCGAGCACAGGAACTGACCAGGAAATCCCGGATCTCGGTGGCTAATGCCGGAAGCTGGTCGGCGGACAAGTCACGCAGATCTGCCGGGCTGGTGATCGTCGGCAACAACGGCACGACGTGCCTCGCCCCCTGTTCGTGTCGCTTTCCGGCGCACTCAGTGGTGGCCCGGCGGAGCCCCGAGTGTAGTCGCGGCACCTTGGGCTGCCGCCGCTGTCACAAGCGGGGCACCCAACGTTCTCCCCGCAGGGCCGCGGCGACGACCTCGACCGAACGCGCCACCCCGGCCAGCCGCGACCCCTCGCGTTCGTAGGCGTCCATCGCGGCGTCCATCGCCTCGGCCGGGATCTGGTCACGCAGATCGACTCGGAGGGACCGCCAGCCGGTACGGGCTGCCTGGAGGGCCGCAGTTACGTGATCGCCGGCGAACCGGGCGAGCAACACCGGGTATTTCCGGAGCACGTCATAGCGCCGATATTCGGGCGGGACCTGCTCGAGGAGCCAGCGCACCGCGCTGCCCTCCCAATCGGGCGCACCCGGTGGCCAAACAGCCTCTGGCCAACTTGGCGGCAGATCCCGGCGGCTCATGCCAGCCATTGTGGCCCGCGACGAGCGGCCGCAAGCCGCCGCAGGAGGCAACCGGTCACAAGCGACAACTCTCGGCGCCGAAGAGTGCCGTCTGTGACCGGTTATCCGCCAGGTGCGCGTGGGAGGCCCAGTCGAGCCCTCAAGCGGACCAATCCTGGCGCCGTGAATGTCGAATTCTCGATCAACTGGTACCAATTGCCCAGCAGCCGCGAGTCGGTCATCCGGCCGAGCGCCTCGTCCGCATCCCGGATGATCAGGTGCGGTTGCCGAAGTACCGTGATGGCCGAATAGGAGTACGGCGACCAGCCCAGAGCTTGCAAGCGCCTGTCCCGCGCGCGATCAGTTTCGTACTGTCGGGCTGCACGGTGGTGAGCACCATCGTATTCGGCCAGACGACGCGTGCCGATGATGCGCAGGTCGGCTCGAGCGATGATCCGGCCATAGTCATCCACGATCGGTGCCTGCGGCTCTACCTCGATCCCACAGGTGACGTGCAGTAGACGCATCAGGGTCTCGCCGGGTGACTCCGCTCGACCGTCCATCATCGGAAGCGCCGCTCGTAGGGCGGGAGCACCGCGCCGGCGCCGGATGGCTGCTGCCGTGAGCTGGTCGATCGTGACATCGCCTCTGTGCAGTGCGCTGTCGCTGAGGATGACCAGGTCGACGAGTCCGAGGTGACGGGCTGCAGCCAGCACGATCTCGCATGGATCGGCCGTTGGAAGACCATCGACGAGTGTGAATCCCACCGGCGAGGTGTGCCGAGAGACATGCAGTCCACGACGCCTGGGTCGCCAGCCCGCATCGGGCACGGCCACGAACACCGGCAGATCCTCGGGCAGCGGCGCCAGCCACCACCGGCGGACCGAGGCTGCTGTGGCGTGGGTAAATGCTGCGCCCGGAGGAAGTACCAGCGTCCAAGCGCGCAATTCCTCGGTTGTCCTACTGCCCTTACCCGCTTCGCCGTAGGGCACAGATCCGCGCGGCGCATTCTTGGTCCCGGCTGAGCCAGGCACGACTCCAACACCCGTCGGGACGTACAGGCCGTGGCTGATCCGACACCATCCGCCGCGCCGCACTCGACCTCGCACCGGCACACGGCTGGGCGCATCAAGACTGTCGGCCGCAGCACCCACCGAACTAGCTTGGCCCGCCGATCGGTTCCCGGACGAGCAGACGCACCCGACTGTGGAAAACCGCGACGCTTGTGGATTACCTAATCAGGCGGGGATCAGGTCCAACTGCCGGAGCAGTCCCAGGTCATCGAGACGTCCCCAGCGTTCAACGATCCGATCTCCGTCGATCCGGAAGATGTTGATCCCGGGGAGCACGATCTCCTTCCCTGTCGCCCGCACGCCCATGAGATCTCCGCGATGGGTGCCCCTGGCAGTGAACCGTTCGACAACGATGTCCCCCTCGGCGACCAGCTGCTCCACCTCGCTGCGCCAATCGGGCAATGCCTGGCGAAACATTGCGGCCGCCTGGCGCATGCCCTCGGGTCCATCTGGAGCACTCGGGAACGGCGGATCATGGTTGACGAACGTGGGAGCCAAGTAACGATCGACGGCTTCGAGGTCGCCCTGACTGAACAGTTCTTCGATGAATGTCTCGACGAGTTGCTTGTTGTGGGTGATGCGATCAGTTGTCATGGGCACAGCCTCCGGCCGGGGCCGGCCGTCGACCATCCCAACAATTTGGGGTATTCAGCCGGGCTGGGTAACTGAACACTGCTTGCGTGGCGAAGAGAGCCAGGGCGGCGGTCCAGGCAGAGCACGACCTCGTCCGCCGCTGTCGCAGCGTGTCCGACGTGGCTGACCTGCGCCACGTCGTTCTGGCATCACTTCGGCGGCTCATGCCGATCGACGCCGCGTTCTTC
>JALZIX010000082.1 GCA_030860025.1 Actinomycetota bacterium | reverse complement strand
GGCCGCGGCGATCACGGCGTCGAGCCCGGACGAGAAGGACGCGTTCTTCGCACCTAGCGGGGACAAGGTCTATCGGCACCCGACCTTCTACGAGATCCCCGACAACGTCCCCCACATGTGATGGCGCGCAATGGAACACGCTGAACACGGAACCGACTTCGCGGACGCGTACGGCTCGATCGCCGCGGACAACGACGAGCACCGTTGGGCCTTCGGCTCCAGTTTCGAGGACCCGCTGGCGGGCGTCGACACGTCCGTACCGACTGGTGTGGACGGTACGGACCTCGCCACCTACTGCCTCATGCTCGGTGACGACGCGCTGATCCTGTCGCACCGGTTGCAGGAGTGGGTGTCCAGAGCACCGGAACTCGAGGACGAGGTTGCGCTCGCCAACATCGCCCTGGATCTGCTCGGGCAGGCCCGGTTGCTGCTTGCGCGAGCGGGCAAGGCTGACGGGTCGGATCGAGGCGAGGACGCCTACGCCTACCTGCGCCCGGCAGCTGAATTCCGCAACGTGACACTGGTGGAACCAGCCAACGGCGACTTCGCCCACTCGATCGCCCGGCTGCTGATCTTCTCGACGTACCGACTTGCTTTGCTCGATCACTTGCGTACGTCCCGTGACCCGGTGTTGGCGGCGATCGCGGCGAAGGGCGTCAAAGAGGTGACCTACCACCGCGATTACGCTGCACGCTGGATGCTGCGACTGGGTGACGGTACGGAGGAGTCACATCGTCGAGCGGTTGACGGCCTCGCCGCGGTGTGGCCGTACGTCGAGGAGCTCTTCGAGCCGCATGAGGTCGAAGTGCGGCTCGCCGGTCATGGAATCGGCGTGGACCCGTCGACGCTCCGTGCGGAGTTCGATGCCGTTGTCGCTGAGGTGCTTTCGGCGGCGACCCTAGAACTGCCCGGCACGGCGACAACTGCGACGCCGGGCAGTGGCCGCGGCCGAGACGGCCAGCACACAGACACGTTGACCGACCTGCTCGCCGAGATGCAGGGTCTCGCCCGGGCGCATCTGGAGGCAACGTGGTGACCACTGTCCACGGCACGCTGCCCGACGTACGGACGATCGCCGAGACGGTGACCGATCCCGAACTTCCGATGCTGACCCTGGCTGACCTCGGCGTACTCCGCGATGCGTGGGTCACCCCCACCGGAACCGCGGTCGTCTCGATCACCCCTACCTACAGCGGCTGCCCGGCGATGGATGCCATGAAGGCCGACCTGAAGCGCGCGCTGCTGGCAGCCGGGTACATCGACGTCGAGGTACATACGGTCCTGGAGCCGGCCTGGACGACGGACTGGATCAGTGCCGCCGGCCGGGCCAAGCTTGCCGAGGCCGGCATCTCGCCGCCGCATACCGCGCCGGTCCGGGCCGCCGGGCCGATCCAGCTGGATCTGGGAGCGACGGTACCGGCGGTCCGCTGCCCCCAATGCGGCTCGAGTCGTACGGAGGAGCAGTCCCGGTTCAGCTCGACCGCGTGCAAGTCACTGTGGCGCTGCCAGTCCTGCCTGGAGCCCTTCGAGCACATCAAGGAAATCTGAGCCGTTGGAACCCGACATGCGCCCCCGAACGCCCTCAGCCATTCGAGTGAAGGACGCCTTGTGCCAATAGGTTCGCGTGAAGGTGCCCTTCACTCGGATAAACCCCGGCCGCGGGCAGAGTTTCGCCCGCTCAAGGTCGCCGACGTCGAGCGGCTGACCGACGACGCGGTCGCGGTGACCTTTGACGTGCCGCCGGACTTGGCCGACGAATACCACTTCCTCCCCGGGCAGTCACTCACGTTGCGCCGGCTCATCGACGGTCGCGAGGAGCGCCGCTCGTACTCGATCTGCGCGCCCGCCGGACAGCCACCCAGAGTCGGCGTACGCGAGGTACCGGACGGCATGTTCTCGACCTGGCTCACCCGTGAGGTCCGGGTCGGCGACGAGATCGAGGTCCTCCCACCGACGGGCCGGTTCACCCCCGACCTCACCGCGGCCGGGCACCACGTCTTCATCGCCGCCGGTTCGGGCATCACCCCGGTGCTCTCGATCGCGGGGTCCGTCCTCACGAATCCGGACACGCAGGTGACGTTGCTGTACGGGAACCGGCGTACGGACACGGTGATGTTCGCCGAGGATCTCGCCGACCTCAAGGACGAGTACAACACCCAACTCGACCTCGTACACGTGCTCTCCAGGGAGCCGCGGGAAGCCGAGCTCTTCACCGGTCGGCTGAACGGCGACAAACTCCGGATTCTGTTGCCCGCCTTGATCGACGTCCAATCGGTCGACCACTGGTGGCTGTGCGGGCCCTTCGGGATGGTCACGGATGCGCAGCAGGTGCTCGATGAGTTCGGCGTCGACCGCGCCCGAGTACACCAGGAGCTGTTCTACGTCGACGACATCCCGCCACCGCCAGTACTGCACGAGGAAGCCGGCATCGAGGGCCCGTCCTCCGAAGTCCTGGTCGTACTCGACGGTCGCACCACACCGGTCACGATCGCGCGGGACATGACGGTTCTGGACGGGGCGCAACGGGTACGGCCGGACCTGCCGTTCGCGTGCAAGGGCGGGGTGTGCGGCACCTGCCGAGCCAAGGTCGTCGCCGGTGAGGTCGATCTACGGCGCAATTACGCCCTGGACCAGTCCGAACTCGACGCCGGATTCGTGTTGACCTGCCAGTCGCTGCCGGTCTCGGACGCCGTCACCGTCGACTACGACGCCTGAGGGGCCTCCCCCTCGGCAAGGGGCGCCCCAACAACCCCGTTTCGGCTGGCGAGACCGGTCTGACTACCTTCATGCCGTGGCGGGGGAACCGGAGGTCGTCTATCTCGTCCCGCACACCCATTGGGACCGCGAGTGGTACGAGCCGTTCCAGCGGTTCCGGATGCGCCTGGTGGATCTGCTCGATGACGTCCTCAGCCGCGCCGAGGCCGACCCGCAGTTCCATTTCACCCTCGATGGACAGACTGCGGCCATCGCCGACCATCTCGAGGTCCGGCCCGCGGACACCGACCGCGTGATGGCGCTCGTGCGATCCGGGCAACTGGCCGTCGGCCCGTGGCAGATCCTGCTCGATGAGTTCCTCTGCTCAGGCGAGACCATCGTGCGCAACCTGGAAAACGGTTGGCGCGAGGCAACCAAGCTCGGCGCCTCGATGGCCGTCGGGTACCTGCCGGACATGTTCGGACACTGTGCGCAGATGCCCCAGATCCTGCGCCTTGCCGGCATGGAGCAGGCCTGCCTCTGGCGCGGCGTGCCATCCGCTGTGGACTTCCACAGCTTTCGCTGGGCGGCGCCGGACGGTTCGTCCGTACGGTGTGAGTACTTACCGGGCGGGTACGGAAATGCCGCGTACCTGCTCTCCGACGCCGCCGCACTCGATCAGCGGGCAGCTGAATTCACTCGCCGGGTGCGGCCGTGGTTCGGCCAGGATCCGATCCTGGCGATGTACGGGACAGACCACGCCGCGCCGCTTCCGAGCCTGATGTCCACGGTGCGATCCCTGGGTGAGGGTCGAGGCCCGATCCGGCTGGAGGTGTGCACCCTCGAGGACTACATCAACCTGCTCGATCCGGAAGACGAGGCACTGCGCACCTGTGTCGGGGAACTGCGCAGCCACGCCCGGGCCAACATCCTTCCCGGAGTCCTGTCCGTACGCGGGCACCTCAAGCGAGACATGGGCCGGGCCGAGCGGATGGTTACGCGCTACGCCGAACCCTGGGCAGCGCTATGGGGTCAGACATGGCCCGGCCAGTTCCTGGACATGGCTTGGGAGCGCCTGATCGCGTGCAGCGGCCATGACTCGATCACCGGCTGTGGCGTCGACGAGACGGCGATCCAGGTCGCAGCCCGGATCGCGGAGGCAGATCATCTCGGGCAGGCAGTCCGAGATAGGGTCGTCAAAGCGCTGGCCCGCGAGGTCGCCGGCGATGCGGCTCTGATCATCAATCCCTCTCCGGAGCGCCGTACGGCGGTGGTGCCGCTGACCTTCGTCGTCGCCGAAGACGAACCAAACGTCCACCTGGAGTTGGCCGACGGCAGCCAGATCGCCACTCAGGAGATCGGCCGGTCGCCGCGGTTGCTGTTCGAGGGCGACTTCCCGGCGGAGGCGTTGCGAGAGGCGCTCATCCGCCGCAGCTTCGGGCAGGAGTTGTTCGGCCGCCGGATCCAAGCCTGGACGCATGAGGAGCACACGATCACCTTCCACGTCGGAAGGGTCGGAGACCCGACGTTCGACATCGATGCGGCTGCCGATGAGATCGACCGCTTGGCGCGCGCCTCGGGGGATCGATGGACGTTGCGGGTCCTGGCCGAACCGCTCCGTAGTGTGCTGGCCGACATCCCTACACCGGCGTTGGGCTGGACGACCGTCCGCGTCGCCGATCCGGCTTTGGCCGGGACGCCCGATTCCCGGGTCGCCGCGCCTGTTCTGGTCCGCGGGTCCACATTGGACAATGGGCTGGTTTCGGTATCCGTGCGCAAGGACGGCTGTCTACGAGTGGCCGCCGCCGATGGCACCGTGCTCGAGGGCGTGGGTCGCATCATCGACGGTGGGGATGTCGGGGACACGTACAACTACGCCCCGCCTCGACACGATCTCCTCGTCGAGACGCCAGCCGAGATGCGCATGCACATGGCCGAGCACGGACCGCTG
>JALZIX010000075.1 GCA_030860025.1 Actinomycetota bacterium | reverse complement strand
TTCGAACTGGTGGGCAACCCGTTCACCGAGGAGCCCTACGGCATCGGTCTCGCTCTGGACGATGACGACTTCCGGGACTTCATCAACGACGTCCTGGAAGAGGCCTACGAGAGTGGCGCCTGGGCTGAGGCGTATGACTCGACCATCGGGCAGATCAACGGCACCGAGGCTCCCGAGCCGCCGGCAGTCGACCGCTACACGAGCTAAACGCTGCGCTGGGTGATGACCGGTCCCGACCGGTCATCACCCAGAGGCGTGCCTGCCCCAGTGCGTGAGCGCTGAGTGCTGTGGCGACCAGACAACAGTGGAGGTGACATGGACTTCCTGATCGAGAACATTGATCTGTTCGTCGATGCCATGGGCCAGACACTGTTGATTTCACTCTTCGCGGGCCTGTTGGCACTCGTTCTCGGGACCCTGCTGGCCGCCATGCGGGTCAGCCCGGTGCCCCCGCTGCGCGGTCTGGCCAACTTCTACGTGGAGGTTTTCCGCAACACCCCGCTGACCGTGGTCTTTTTCTTCATCATCTTCGGCCTTCCCCAGATAGACACGGTCGTCTCCCCGCTCCCTGGGGCCATATTGTCAGTCGGCCTGTACACCGCCGCGTTCGTGTGCGAGGCGATCCGGTCGGGGATCAATTCCATTTCCGCCGGCCAGGCCGAGGCCGCGCGGGCCATCGGCCTGACGTTCAGCCAGTCCTTGCGCGAGGTGGTGTTGCCGCAGGCCTTCCGTACGGTCGTGCCACCCCTGGGCAATGTATGGATCGCGATGGTCAAGAACACCTCCATTGCGGCGGGTTTCTTCATTCCGGAGCTCTCGTCGTTGCTACCCCGGCTGGCCAACGCTGCCGCCGATGAGCTGATCGCCACCTTGATCGGCATCGTCTTCGCGTACCTGCTGATCACCCTGCCATCGGCCTACGCGGTGAGTCGGCTCGAAAAGCGGGCGGCGATCCTGCGATGACCGCGCCCGTCCTGTACGACGTCCCCGGACCCAAGGCGCGCCGCCGGACCCTGATCGGCACGATCTTCGGAGTTGCTCTGATCTTGGGGTTGATCGCGTACGTCCTGATAAAGCTGGCTGGCAACGGGCAACTCGAGGGCCAGCGCTGGGCGATCCTGTTCGACCCCCGCTCCGCGGTGCCACAGGCACTGTTGCGCGGGCTCGTGACAACCCTGCAGGTCGCAGCGCTCGGGATGCTGCTGTCCACGGTCCTGGGAGCCCTCCTGGCCATTGGCCGGCTCTCCGACCACCGCTGGGTCCGGATCCCGGTGACCACGATCATCGAGTTCTTCCGAGCAGTACCCCTGCTGGTGGTCATTTTCGCGGTCTTCTTCGTCGCGCCGAGCCTCGGCGTGCCGATCAGCGCCTATCTGGCGCTGGTCGCCGGCCTGACGCTGTACAACATGGCGGTCATTGCCGAGATCGTTCGCGCCGGCATCCTGTCCATCGACCGAGGCCAGAGCGAGGCCGCCTACGGCATCGGGATGCGCAAGTGGCAGGTGATGACCTTCATCCTGCTGCCCCAGGCGATTCGGCGGATGCTGCCAGTACTCATCGCCCAATTGGTCGTCCTGCTCAAGGATTCCTCACTCGGGTTCATCATCGGCTACTTCGAGTTGCTCCGCTCGGCCCGTAGTCTGGTCGAGTTCTTGCGGGTCGGGTTCGGTGACCAGTACTCCTTCCAGATCTACGTGGCCGCCGCCCTCATCTACATCCTGGTGAACGTCATCCTGTCAACCTTCGCCCGCTGGCTGGACAAGCGTCTGGCGCGCAGCAAGAAGGCCGCGCCGATCGACGAAGAGACCCTCGCCGCTGGCGCTCCCGAGCAGATGGGCGCTGGTAAAGCGATCGACGTCTAGAGCCTGCAGCCGGTTGTTGGGGCACCGCGCGCGACCCTGACCGACTGAGCTACCTACTTCGGGAGCCCGCAATCTCGTCCCGAATCACCCGGAACGCCATGTCCGACGGGTACCCCTTGCGAGCCAGCATGCCCAGCAGTCGCCGCGTGGCCACCGCAGGTTCCAGGCCGCGCATGCTGCGCAGCTTGCGTTGGACGAGCATCCTGGCCACCTCCTCCTCGGCGTCGGCGTCGAGAGTGGCCAATGCCCGACCCGCGGTTTCCCTGTCGACGCCCTTGCGCCGCAGCTCCTCGGCCAGCGCGCGAGGGGCGAGCCCGCGACCGGCGTGACGCGAGCTCACCCAGGCCTCGGCGTAGGCCGCATCGTCGATCAGGCCCACCTCGGTGAACCGGTCCAGCACCGCCTCGGCGGCATCCTCTGGCACCCCCCTGGCCGAGAGGGCGTCGGCTAGCTGGGCCCGGGTCCTGGGTGAGCTGGTGAGCAGCTTGAGGCAGATCGAGCGGGCCACCGACTCCGGATCACCAGGCGGATCCTCGGGGTGGCCGCCCGGCGCCTCGTCCTCGCGTCGGCGGCGGCCGCCACGGGAGGCGCCGAACTGGCGCCCCTGTGACGTACCGCCGGCCATCGCACTCATCCGGTTCAGAAGTCGACCGGCGCTACGTCGATCGGAAGGTCGGCATCGAGGGCCGGCCCGATGCCCAGCTTCTCCTTGATTTTCTTCTCGATCTCGTTGGCAAGGTCCGGGTTGTCCCGCAGGAAGGATCGAGCGTTCTCCTTGCCCTGACCGAGCTGATCACCGTCGTAGGTGTACCAAGCACCGGCCTTGCGGATGAACCCTTGCTCGACGCCCACGTCGATCAGCGAACCTTCGCGGCTGATTCCCTGGCCGTAGATGATGTCGAACTCGGCTTGTTTGAAGGGGGGGCTGCAGTTGTGCACCACGACACCGTCGGAGATCAAGGTGTGCAACTCCTCTACCTCGACATCAAAGGTGCGGCACCGACGCACCGGGAGCACCTCACGAACAGCCGAGAACCGAACCTGCTCAGCCAGCAATCCCTGCAGGAACTCGTCGTCGAGACAGTCAGCGAGCGCCTGAACCCGATCCCGCCGCAGACGGGAGGCCCCGAGAACCTGCCTCATCCCGCCGCGAGGGTCTCCCCCTGACGGACCAACCATCGCGGCTGCCTCTTGTGCGGTCACCCCCCGTTGCGCGAGGTGACCCAGGATCGGCTCGATCACGTCGCGGGCTAGATACCCGCCCTGCGATCCGCGCCGCCGACCGGTGTCTGCCGACACAGCCGCAGTCAAGGTCCGGCCCCGAGGTCCCCACATCGGGACGGCGTCGGCGAAGGACGCGGCGTTGTCGCTGCCGGCCATCCGTACCTCCCATACCTGGCGGCGACTCTGGACACGCCGTCCCTTGATCACACTCGGCCGCTTCTGCGTCGGGTCATAGCTCCGGACCGTGCTGCCAATCCCGAACCGGACAAGCAACCAGTGGATCTGGTAAGCCAACTGCTCTGACGTGGTGGTGAACCCCAGCCGGATCGCGCCGGTCTGCTCGACACTGACGTGGCCGTCGGTCTCGAAGAGCCCGAACAGAAGATTGCCGATGACCTCAGCAGAGGTGTCCGGGCTCAGTACGCAAGCAGGCACCTGCTTCTCCCAGGCGAGCCGGCCGTAGATGCCCGCCGAGCGGCACAGTTCGAGAACGCCGTTCTTCTCGCCCTTGCGGTGAGACAACGCGACCGAGAGTGCACTCTGGGGTTTGGCCCGGCAACCGAGCGTCGCGGCGATGCGAGCGACATCCTGGTGTAGCTCTTCCTCGATATTGATGAAGTTGACCGGAGTCTTGCCACCGACGTAACCGTCACCGATCAGGTATCCGAGCAACCGCGCATGGTCCGATGAGATTGGTTTCGCATCCCCGAACCCGTGGAACTGGCGGGGTCTGGCAACCCGGTCACCGGGATCGAGATTTCCGGCCAATTGCCATCCCAGGTCGGTGAGGACCTGATGGTCAGGGGTGACCCACAGGTCAGTCCCGCCCTGCAGTCGAAGGCCGACGACGTCCTGCTCGCCCTGATCGAACCAGTTAGTCACGGGGCGAACATGAAGCGTGTTGTTCTTGGCCGCCGCGACGACTGAGATGGGAATCCGGTTGTCGACGATGTCTTCAATGCGATGGGTGATTCCGGTGACTGGGTCGAAGATCAGGCTGCCTTCGGCCAAGCACTTGTTCTTCACGACCTTGATGCGAGTCCGGTTTCCGACCGCGTCGGTGCCGTCCTTGAGCGTCTCGATCCGCCGTACGTCGAGCCGGACAGAGGCGTAGAACTTCAGCGCCTTTCCCCCCGTGGTCGTTTCGGGAGACCCAAACAATATTCCTATCTTTTCGCGGAGCTGGTTGATGAAGATCAACGTGGTCCCCGAATTGCTAAGCGCCCCAGTGAGTTTGCGCAGCGCCTGACTCATCAGGCGGGCCTGGAGGCCGACGTGGCTGTCGCCCATCTCGCCCTCGATCTCGGCGCGGGGCACGAGTGCCGCGACCGAGTCGATGACGACGATGTCGAGCGCACCGGAGCGGACCAGCATGTCGGTGATCTCGAGCGCTTGCTCACCGGTGTCGGGCTGGGAGACCAGGAGGGCATCGGTGTCCACACCCAAGGCCTTGGCGTAGTCCGGATCCAGGGCGTGCTCGGCGTCGATGAACGCCGCGATTCCGCCGCCGGCCTGAGCACTTGCTACGGCATGAAGCGCAACCGTGGTGTTGTGCGACAGCACTCCGTT
>JALZIX010000073.1 GCA_030860025.1 Actinomycetota bacterium | reverse complement strand
CCGTCGACGAGGTCGGCCAACACGCGTCCGATGGCCGGTGTGAACTTGAAGCCGTGCCCGGAGAACCCGGCACCGACTACCACTGGCCCGCAACGGTCGAGGATGAAGTCTTCGGTAGCGGTGGTGGTATAGGTGCAACTGATCGCCTGGAGATCGTCGGCGTCGGCTCCAGGTAGCCATTCACGGACATAGCGCTGTAGCGCCGCCATCTGCACCGGGTCGGCTTGGAAGGACCGAACGTCGGGGTCGGTGATCGGCCCGACCCCATGCCACCCGGCTTTGACGCCTTCACTTGGGGTGAACATCCCGTAGACGGCGCTGTACCAAAAATCGTCGGCGGGATCGTCGGGCCGCGGGTAATGGTTGAAGCTCGGCCAGGGGGTCGCTGCGTCAAGCGGTCGAAAGTGAGCAGGCTGTTCCTGCGTCACGGTCAGACGCGGCACCGCCATCACCGGCTTGAGAAGCTTCTCGGTCCAGGCGCCGGCAGTCACGACGATCTGGCGGGCTTCGAACGTCTCATCGCGCGTCGCGACGCGGACGAGGGCCTCGTCAACGACGTCGATCCGGGTCACCGGGGTGGTGTGCCTGATGTCGGCGCCGTACCGAAGTGCCGCCTCCTGCAGTGCCTGGAGGGCGTCGTTCGCCCGGACGCGGCCATCATCGGGCACGTAAAGCACCCTGTCTTCGAAACGCATTCCGGGCCATCTTTCGACGGCCTCATGTGGGCTAAGGAAGTATGCAGAAGTTCCGCGGCTGATTAAGGCGCGGTGGACGTCGTCGAGTCCCCCGTAGACCCCGTGATTGACGAGACCGACCAGGTCCAGGACCTTGGTGCCCGTCTCGCTCTCCAGCTCCTGCCACAGGGTTCTGGCCTCGCGAACCAAATCTGCGTAGGCGGGCTCGACGTAGGCCGAGTTGAAGTTGCGCGTGGCCCCGTGCGAGGCACCGTTGTGGTGTCCAGGGGCGAACCGTTCGATCAGCGTCACCTCTCGGCCGCGGCGCGCCAGCTGCCAGGTGGTGGCCAATCCCATCGCGCCTGCACCGACCACCACTGTGTCGACCTTCATGGGCATCTGGCAGCAGCAACGCGTTCGCCGGCCTCGGTGATGTGCTCGTCGCTGGCAGCGATCGTCAGCCGAACGTGGTCGCGCCCCGATCCGCCGTAGATCTCTCCCGGCACGCAGATGATGCCGAGGCCCGCGAACCAGTCGGCGATCTGCCAACAGCTCTCTCCGCTGCGCCGAGTCCAGAAGTAGAGACCGCCCTCGGAGTGGTGCACCTCGAAGCCCGCGGTCACGAGGGCCGAACTCAGCACCGCTCGGCGCCGCAGGTAGCGGGCTCGCTGGACTACGACGTGTTCGTCGTCCTCCAGGGCTGCCACCATGGCCGCCTGCACCGGCGTGGGGACCATCTGGCCCATGTGCTTGCGGTACTCCCGAAGCCGTTTGATGAGGACCGGGTCGCCGGCGAGGAATCCCGCCCGGAAGCCGGCGAGATTAGACCGCTTCGACAGTGAGCTGGTCATCAGGAGGCCATCAGGACTCCCTTCGCAGACATCAGGATGCAGCACTGAAACGACGGGACGCGTCCAACCGAAGTCCAGGTAGCACTCGTCACTCGCCAACAGGGTTCCGGAAGCTCGGCAGCGCCTGACGAGTGACCGCAGTTCAGCGGCGTCCAGGATGCGACCCTCTGGGTTGCTGGGTGAATTCACCCACATGAGTGCCACACCCGCGGTGTCCACAGCATGCGGGTCGACGTACCGCTGTACTTCGGCACCGACCGCGAGGGCGCCGATCTCGTAGGTCGGGTAGCCGAGATCGGGTAGGGCGACGATGTCGGTCGGTCCAAGTCCAAGGAAAGACGGCAGAGCTGCAATCGCCTCTTTCGATCCGATCGTCGGCAGCACCATGTGCTCGTCCACGCACGACACCGAACCTTGCCGGCGCAGGTAATCCACAACGGCTTGGCGCAATCGGCTTGGCCCCTCGGTCATCGGATATCCGGGAGCATTCGCGGCGCCGATGAGCGCCTCACGCACGATCGCCGGGGTGGGATCCACCGGGGCGCCGACGGACAGGTCGATCGTCCCGGATGGGTGACTAGCCGCCCTTTCCCACAATGGAGTCAACCGGTTCCATGGGAATTCCGGGAATCGCTGATCCGCCATGGTGTTGCGCCATCGTGGCGCGAGCCGTTCCGCTGCCGCCGTCACGGGGACCGCTCAGGCAGTTGTACCGACTTGACCTCGAGGTATTCCTCGAGGCCGAAGCGTCCGAGTTCTCGTCCGTTGCCGGACTGCTTGTATCCCCCGAAGGGGGCCACGGGGTTCCAGGCGGCTCCATTGATGTCGACCCGACCTGTCTGAAGCCGCTTCGCGACGGCAAAAGCCTTCTCGTCGTCACCACTCCAGACGCTGCCAGCCAAGCCGTAGGAGGTGCCGTTCGCGATCGCCACCGCGTCATCGACGTCGATGTAGGGAAGAACTACCAGAACAGGGCCGAAGATCTCCTCCTGCGCCACTCTGGAGTTCCGTTGCGCACCGCCGATCACGGTCGGACGCACGTAGTGTCCGCGCGAGAGTCCGTCGGGACGCTCGACACCGCCGGCCACCAACTCACCGCCTGCAGAGATGGCTGCGGCGATGTACCGCAACACCGAGCGGCGTTGTCGATCGGAGATCACCGGGCCGAGGTCAGTGGTGTCCGCCCGTGGGTCACCCACAACGAGGTCGTCGCAAGCTTTGGCCGCGAACGCCAAGCTTTGATCGTATTGGGCAGCCGGCACGAGCAGTCGTGTCCATGCTGCGCAGGTTTGGCCACTGTTGACCATGACGTTGGCCACCGTGGCTGACACGGCGACCTGCAACTCGGCGTCTGGGAGAACGATGCTGGCGGACTTACCGCCCAACTCGAGACAGACGCGTTTAACTGTGGCGGCAGCGGTTGCCGCCACGTGCCTTCCGACTTGGGTAGAGCCGGTGAAGGACACGACGTCGACCTCGGGATGGCTGGACAGGACAGCGCCCACGTCGGTGCCGGATCCAGGAACGATGTTGAGGACTCCAGCGGGCAGGCCGACCGCGTCGGCGGCGTCGGCGAGCACCAGCGCGGACAGTGGCGTCAGTTCGGCCGGCTTAGCCACGATCGAACAGCCAGCCGCCAGTGCTGGTGCCACCTTGGCCATGAGTTGGTAGAGGGGGTAGTTCCACGGCGTGATTGCGCCAACCACACCGGCGGATTCCTTCAGCACGCGCGTATGGCGCAGTTGTTGCTCGAAGTCGTAGTGACCGAGCAGGTCCACATAGCTGTCCAGGACGGCCAATGCCTGGCCGAAGTGCGACGATCGGGCGAGCGACGTGGGCGTTCCGACCTCGGCGACGAGAGTGTCCACGAGCAGGTCGCAGCGTGCCTGCAGAGCCAGGCTGAACTCACGCAGCAGGCCTTGCCGGAAAGCAGGGCTCGTGGCAGCCCAGCGGTCGGTCGCCCGACGGGCGGCAAGAATCGCATCGACGGCGTCGGCTGCGCTTGCCGATCGCAGCGTGCCGAAGATCTCCTCGGTTGCTGGATTCTCGACCTCTCTGAGCGGACCGCGCGGTTCGGACCAACGACCGTCGACGTAGATCGTCTCGCGCGACCATTCCGGCCGACTCATCGCTGCATCCGTTCCATGACGTGCAGGACGGTCGGTCGGTCGGAAGCGAATGCCTTGGCGAGCTCGTCAGCCAGACGTCCCGGCGTGTCGATGCTGACGCCGTGGCAGCCCAGGGCTTTCGCTACCGCCGGGAAGTCAGGCGAGGGCATGTCGACACCGAGCGGACGGTATCCGCGCGCCTCCATGTTCGTGCGAATCTGTCCGTAACCGCCGTTGTCGACCACGACGACCGGCAGCGGTAGGCCCTCTGCGGCGGCCGTGGCAAGTTCGGCCAGGGTGAACATGACGCCGCCGTCGCCGAGCACAGCCACGACCTGGCGTTGCGGGTAGGCGATCTTCGCACCGATCGCTGCGGGCAACCCGTAGCCAAGCGTCCCGAACCCCGTCGGGTAGAGGAAGGATCCCGACGAGTAGCAGGGCAGGTTGGTACGCAGCCCGTAGTAGCACACCGCCGCTGAGTCGCCCGCCACGATCGCGTCACGTTCGAGAGCTGAGGCGAGCGCCGCGATCTCCGCCTCCCACAACGCTCCTTCCTTCCGACCTTCGGTGCCGATCCGCTCGCGCCATTCGGATGCCTCCGCGGGCACGGGTGCGACGTCGCCGAGCAGCGCTGCCAGCGCCGTCATCGTTTCGCCTGCATCACCGACGAGTGCGACATCTGCACGGGCGTTCACCGTCATCTGCGCAGGGTCGATGTCGATACGTATGAGGGTCCCGGTGAAATCCCATGGACCGTTCCACAGGTCTGAAGAGCCCAGGTCTGTGCCCACGGCGATGAGCACGTCCCGACTTCGGGCCCAGGATGCCGCCGCCGGCAGATGTGCGCCAGCCCCGAGAGAAAGCGGATGGTCCTCCGGCAGGGTGCCCTTGCCGTTGCTGCTTGTGATCACGGTGGCGCCGAGACGCTCCGCCAGACTCCGCAACGCGGTGTCCCCATTCCGCGCGCCGCCGCCCACGACGATGCCAGGGTGGGTCGAGCTCCGGAGCAGACCCGCAGCACGTTCGATTTCGGCGACCGCTGCTGCTCGCGGGCGCCAGGTCACTGGCTGCCCGAGCTCGACGTCTGCCTCCTCGTCGAGGACGTCGATCGGAATCTCCAGGTACACCGGTCGCGGCCGGCCGGCGGTCATGGCGGCGAAGGCCTGGCTCACCGCTGAGGGGATCTCTTCGACCGAGCCGACCCGGTAGCTGGCCGCGACGACCGCCGCTACGGCCGCCTGTTGGTCCTTCAT
>JALZIX010000038.1 GCA_030860025.1 Actinomycetota bacterium | reverse complement strand
TCGTCGACGTGCCCGGCCGGCGCCTGCTCCTGGCCCGGGTGACCCTCGATGGCGTGGCCCCGGGTGACCACGTCGGTAGCGCCGCGGTGATCGTCACCCAACCCGACGGCCGGCCCTCCGACTTCCTATGGACCAAGCCCTTCACCTTGAGGGTCGACGCAGCGCAGGAGGACGGCGACCAGCGGGCGCACCGGCCGACGGTGCGCTGGACGGTCACGACGCCGTCCAGCGACGCGGTCGCGTCCACCGTTGGCATGTAACCGCCGGTTTGGCGGACGTTCTCGGCGGGTTCTTGATGCCTATGCTTGTAGGGCGCCTCCGGGAGGATCGACATTCTCGGAAAAGGTGCGTCGTACATATGTAGCTACCCCCGCACACAACAGCTCGATAGTGAGCTGAAGTATGCGCAGCGCGATCGCCACGGCCAGCGCTGTCCCAGCGGATATGGCGGTCGCGAGGGCCGCCGTGAGGCCCGCCTCCCGGGCGCCCACCCCGCCCGGCAAGATCGGGGCCAGCAGCGCCGCGTTGTACCCGACCGCGAACGACATCACCACGGTGGGAATATGGTCGGGTGACACTGGGACGAGGGTGCGGACCAGGGCGAAGAGGCTGAGCCCGGCGAGCAGAAACGATCCCACGTAGCCAACTAGGAACAGGACCGAGTGTGCGGTATCCATGGTTACCGCCGTCTGGGCACGATCATGACCCAGACGCCGGAGTGCAAAGGTCGCCAGTGGGGCGAAGACGCGATGGCTGAGTGCCACCAGCGCCAACAACGGAAGGAGGAGCACTGCGAAGCGCAGCGGCTGATCGCCGAGGGCGGGCAGGCTGACCACGAAGTACGCGCTGACCACGAGCGCACCCGTGAAGCTCAGCGCGAGCTCATGTATCACCGCCGACAGCGAACACCGCCGGGGGACGCCTACCCGCCACAGCATGGAAACCCGCAGAAGCGGCATCAACAGGCTCGTCGGGACGTAGCGTGCCGGCGTCGACATGAGCCACACGCTCCAAGCGGCATGGCCCGCGAGCCCAGGATGGAGTCGTGCCAGGATTCGCCGCCACAGCTCCGCGTGTGAGAGATGGAGAAGCGCAAAGCCACCGGTGGCCAGTGCGAGCCAGTCCCACGCGATCCGCCACTGAATATCCTCTGCTCGTCCCAGTTGCCGGGCTGCGACGAGCGCCGCGCAAGACGCCACGAGCAGCACCAGTGCCGCGACGAGGATGCGTCGAGAAGTTGCCCGCGGAGCCGGCGGCGGATGCTCCGGCCTGGTCACCGGCCTGGGACGAGTCGCGGGAGCCACCGAGCCAAGCATGACATCGGCCGACTGCTAGGCTGGCGCGCCGCGTTGGAGTACTCCCAGTTGCCCGGCAGCAGCGCGGTATCTCGGGCCTGATCTGTCATTCGTCCCACGACGCCCGAACAGCTGGCCGTCCTGATCCGTCGCACGGTGATCGAGCAGTCGCGACGCGCGAACATGGGTCACATCGGTTCCGCCCTGTCGATCTGCGACGTGCTGGCGGCGATGTTCGGTCAGGTCCTTCGAGGCCAGGACGGAGCTGACCGAGATCGCTTCATCCTGTCCAAGGGACACGCCGCTCTGGCGCTGTACGCTGCGCTTCACCACACGGGTCGGCTGAGTACCGGCGAGCTCGGCAGCTTCTGCTGCGAGAGCAGCCCGCTGGGGGCCCATCCGGAGCACGTGGTGCCCGGCATCGATTTCTCCACGGGATCGCTGGGGCACGGTCTCCCGCTGGCGACCGGCGCCGCCCTTGCCGCCCGGCTGCAGGGCTCACCGCGTCGGGCGTACGCGCTGCTCAGCGACGCGGAGCTCAACGAGGGCTCGGTCTGGGAGGCAGCCATGTTCGCCGCGCACCACCGTTTGGCCAACCTGGTGGCGATCATCGACGCCAACGGTCAGCAGGCCCTCGGCTACACGCGCGACGTGCTCGACCTCGAGCCGCTCGCTGAGCGGTGGCGCGCCTTCGGGTGGGACGCGGTCGAGGCGGACGGCCACGACGTCGCCCACCTGGTCGAGCACCTGG
>JALZIX010000034.1 GCA_030860025.1 Actinomycetota bacterium | reverse complement strand
TCCGAACTGCTGCGTCGGTTGACCGTAGCTCGGCAGACCAGCCGTGGGCGGCGGGCCGTAGCCCGGCTGCGTCGGTGGCAGCGGTGCCGTCGGGGGTGGCGTCGTTTGACCCCAGCCCGGCTGGGAGCCGCCCGGACTGGACGAGCCGCCGTAGGGCGGCTGCCCGCCGGAAGGGGGCTGCCCGCCGGCGGGCTGGCCACCATACGGCGGCTGACTTCCGTACGGCGGCTGACTCACGCTAATTCGTACCCACAGATGACGAGGCTGCCCTCCTCGATCACGTCTACCTCGAGGGTGACGGTGTCGATGTCGGTGTCGATTTCGAAGGTCACGGTGTCGCGGCCTTCTTCTTGGGCGACAACGTCACTGATCCCGCCACCAAGAACCGTGTCGCTTCCCAGCAGACCCCAGAAGTCATCAGCCAGCGCCAGAGGGTCAGTGAACCCGTCGCCATCACTGGCATCCGCCCCGTCTGCGCACAGGGACGCGAACGCCGCGTCATAACTGCCATCGATCAAATTGTTGACGAACTCCAGGGCAGCATCTTCCGACCCCGCGAAGTTCGGTTCCGACCCAGACCCCGCGTCCTCGGTGTCCCGAGGCGTCATCTCGGTTTCCTGCGGGGGCTCCGACGACTCCTCGGTGGTTTCCGTCGTGGTCGATTCCGAGGTGGTAGCAACGGTTGTCGGATCGTCGTCATTGTTGAGCACGAGGAACAAGATGACGCCACCGGCCACCAGCAAGAGCACCAGACCACCGATGATCCACGGCACCGGGCTCTTCCGGGACGGCGGCGGGGCGCCGTAGCCGCCCCCGAACGGCGGGGGGCCACCGGGAGGAGCGCCGTACACACCACCACCGGGGGGCGGCTGGTTGAACTGCTGGGCCGGCTGGTTGTAGCTGGGTATCCCTCCCGTTGGCGGCTGGCCGGGCGGGGATCCGGGGTTGGGCTGTCCCCAGCTGGCCCCCGATCCTCCTGGACTCGGCTGACCGCCGTAGGGCGGCTGGCTGCCGTAGGGCGGCTGGCTGCCGTAGGGCGGCTGACTGCCGTAGGGCGGCTGACTGCCGTCGGGCGGCTGACTGCCGTAGGGCGGCTGATTTCCGTACGGGGGCTGGCTCATCGTTGTCCTTCCGCTGAGCACGAGCCGCGAAGCAGCAACGGCGACGCGGGCGACAGTCCGCGAAGAATAGTTGATGGCGGCACGCAGTTGCGGCGATTGGCGCGCCGCGCGTCAAGAGTCTCAGGGCGCGACGTCATAGCCGCGCACGGTCAGTGAGGAATCCTGCTTGGACGACGAACCCGTCGGCTGTGATTGTGCCCACACCGGTGTCCAGTGCGAACGCCGTGGCGGGAGTCCTGGGTCGTACGTGGGGTACGTCATGGTTCCCTCCGCGGCACGTCCTCAGCCGGTGCTGAGGAGGACTTCGTAGGCCCCCGGCTCATCCACGATGCGGACGAAAACTGGATAACCAGTTGCCTTCACTGCGTGGGACGACATCGCCCGACGGTAGGTTCCAACGCTTTCCCACTCGCTTAACATCAGCCACACACCGGGCTCGTCGATGCAGCACCCAGCGCGCGCGGAGCGGAATCCGGGCATGCCCGCCAGAACATCGATGAGGACGGCCAGTTCATCGAGCACCTGCTCGTCGGCATCACCGAAGGCGCGCAACCGGTTCACTGCGAGCATCACTCAGACCGATCCGAACCGGCGTTGCCGACCCGCATAGGACTCACACGCCTTCCACAGATGTCGCCGATCGAAGTCCGGCCAAAGGGTGTCGGCGAACTCCAACTCTGCGTAGGCGGCCTGCCACAGCAGGAAATTCGATGTGCGCTGCTCACCTGATGACCGAATGAACAGGTCCACGTCCGGCATGCCCGGTTCGTCGAGGTGCCGGGCGACGGTCTTCTCGTCAACCCGCGCCGGATCGAGCCGGCCGGCGGCTACCTCACGGGCAATGGCCGCCGCCGCATCCGCGATCTCGGCTCGGCCGCCGTAATTCACGCACATCGTCAGGGTGAGCACGTCATTGCCGGCGGTGAGCTTCTCGGCGGTCTCGAGCTCGCGAATCACGCTGCGCCACAGGCGGCGTGGTCGCCCCGCCCACCGGACCCGAACGCCCATCTCGTGCATCTCGTCCCGGCGACGCCGGATGACATCACGGTTGAACCCCATCAGGAAGCGCACCTCCTCAGGGCTGCGCCGCCAGTTCTCTGTGGAGAACGCGTACGCGGACAGCCATCCGATGCCGAGCTCGATGGCACCTTCCACACAGTCGAACAGGGCGGCCTCGCCCGCTTCGTGCCCTGCGGTACGGGGCAGCCCCCGCTGTCCTGCCCAGCGTCCGTTTCCGTCCATGACGATCGCAACGTGCCGCGGGACCGTGTCGGCAGCAAGCTTGGGTGGCTTCGCCCCGCTCGGGTGCGGTGACGGCGGGTGTACGGGCGGGCGCACCCGACTCATCCGCGCTCGACCAGCGCCAGTGACCGGAGCCCGCGCTCTAGGTGCCATTGCAGCAACGCGGCCACCAGCCCGCTCGCCTCCCGCGCGGTAGCGGCGCTGGCGGCCTCGGCTCCGGGCCAGTCGCCGCTGAACAGCGCCGACATCAGCTCCACCGATGCCGGGCTCGGATTAACGGATCCGGCTGGACGGCAGCGGGCGCACACGACGCCGCCGGCAGGGATCGACAACGATCGGTGCGGACCGGGTTGGGCACAGACCGCGCAGTCGCCGAGCGCGGGCTCCCAACCCGCCACGGACATGGCCCGCAACAGGAACGCATCCAGCACCAGGCTCGGCGCTCGGCCGTCACTGGTCATCGCCCGCAGCGCGCCGATGACGAGGAGGAACAGCCGCAGCGAGGGTTCCCGTTCCTCTGCCGTCAGCCGCTCGGCCGTCTCCAGAATCGCCGTACCCGCGGTGTAGCTGCGATAGTCGGCCACGATTCCCGAGCCGTACGGACGGATGCTCTCGACCTGGCTGACGATGTCGAGGTTGCGGCCCTGGTAGAGCTGGACGTCCACATGGGTGAACGGCTCGAGGCGCGCGCCGAACTTCGAGGACGTACGGCGGATCCCCTTGGCGACGGCCCGCACCCGGCCATGCCGGCGGGTCAGCAGCGTGACGATCCGGTCGGCCTCTCCGAGCTTGTGCAGGCGCAACACGATCGCCTCGTCACGGTAGAGACTCACACTGCCAGTCTCCCACCGCAGCGCCGGATCCCCGGGTTGGCCGGGTCGAATCACTGAGTTTGGTAGCGAACCCGACCGGTCGCTGCCCAGAATGACCGCGTGGGACACCGATCCGCCGAACATTGCCATCATCCTCTGCTGACGCCAAGCGCGCCGGAGCAGCTCTGGTACACCCGCACGGCCGAGCAGCTGACCACGCCCACCGACCGGCTGGTCGTCGATATCGGCTGCGGGCAAGCACCCATGGCCATCGAGCTCGCCACGGTCCTGCCAGACTCCGTGCGGGTCCTTGCCCTCGACAGTGACCCGGAGGCGCTCGCGGCCGCTGCCGCCAACATCGAGCAGGCCGGCCTCACCGGCCGGGTCACCTTGATCAAGCACGACTTGACCGATGGCGTGGACTCCGTACGAGATCAGCTGAGCGGTGCGGACCTCATCTGGGCGAGCTCGTCACTGCATCACGTCGGCGACCAGCAACGGGTGGTCACCGAACTTGCCGGTTTGCTGCGCGACGGTGGCCGGCTCGCCCTAGCCGAGGGTGGGCTGGCCGAACGGCATCTGCCGTGGGACGTCGGGGTGGGCGAGCCCGGGTTGGAGCTTCGGCTGGACGCGGCTCAGGGTCGCTGGTTCGCCCGGATGCGAGCCGATCTCCCTGGTTCGGTGCCGATGCCGTACGGCTGGTCGACGGCCCTGCGCAAGGCCGGATTAAGTGGGATCGTCACCGCAAGCGCAGTGTTCGAGGAAGCGACTCCATTGACGTCGGCCGCGATTGAGGCAGTCCTGCACGACCTGGGGCATCGAGCAGCGAGGCTGGGAGCAGGTGGCTTTCTCGACGACAGCGACCGGGCTGCCTGGGAGCAGCTGCTCGATCCGGCAAGCCCGGTCTGGTTGGGGCATCGAGATGACCTCTACTCGCTGACCGCTCGCACCTTGTACGTCGGTCACCTGCAGTCCTGAGTGAAACCCGAAGTTGGGCGCTCAGAAGCCCAGCCGCTGTAGCTTCTTGGGATCGTCCTGCCAGTCGCCGAGCACCTTGACGTGCAGGTCGAGATAGATCCGGGTTCCGAGAAGTGCCTCGATCTGACTACGGGCCCGAGTGCCGATGGACTTGATCCGTTCCCCCTGGCGACCCAGCAGGATCGGCTTCTGACTCGCCCGTTCGACGTAGAGCACGGCCTGGATGTCGACCAGATCACCGTTATCACGCTTGGTCATCTCCTCGACCGTCACGGCTACCGAGTGCGGCAGCTCCTGGGACAGTCCGGAGAGGGCCGCCTCTCGGATCAGCTCGGCGACGAGCACCTTTTCGGGTTCATCGGTCAGCGTCCCGTCCGGATAGAGCGCCGGGCCGTCCGGGAGTCCGCTCATCAGCAGATCCAGCAGGGTATCCACGCCGGCACCCGTTTTTGCGCTCAGCGGGACATAGTGGGCGGCATCAATCTGCCCACTGACGGCGACGAGCTGTTGGGCGACCTGATCGGGCCGGGCCAGGTCTGTCTTGGTCACTGCCACTATCAGCGACGAGCCGCGGAGCTGGCTCAGCTCCCGGGCGATGAACCGGTCTCCTGGGCCGATCTTCTCGTTGGCCGGGACACACCAGACGACCATGTCGACACCGGCCAAGGTCGTCCGTACAACGTCGTTGAGTCGTTGGCCCAGAACGGTTCTGGGCTTGTGGAGTCCCGGGGTGTCCACTATGACCAGCTGGGCGTCCGGTCGGTGAACGACGCCCCGGATGGCATGCCGAGTCGTCTGCGGCCGATCGCTGATGATGCCGATCTTGGTGCCGACCAGGGCGTTCGTCAGAGTTGTCTTGCCCGTGTTGGGCCGCCCTACCAGACACCCGAAGCCGCTTCGCATGCCAGCAACCCTCCCATTCGGACGAAAGTCCGAGCCGCTGATCGGTAAGAATCACCGCCATGGCGCAACAGCGCACCAAACCCGGCAGCTCGGGCGCTGACCCTTCAGGTGCGCGCCGACGCTGGTTCGGTGAACGCGACGCCCACCTTCGCCAGATCAATTCCTATAGCTTCGTGGTGCCTTCGCGGCTGAAGCGGTCAGCAACCAAGCTGCCTGCCCCCTTGCGCTATGCCCAGCATGTACCGGCCAGCCGTCTGGTCCGTCTCCTCTTGCTGGTGGCCGCGCCCGCCTATGCGGTTCTGCAGATCTCTCAGGGTTCGGGAGCCTCGCGAGCAATCGGCTTTGCGCTCCTCCTCGCGACGGTGATCTTCGCTGCCTCCACGTTCCGGTTGACGGTGGGCAGCCACGGGATCAGCTTCGACATCGCCGGGATCCGGCAGGTCTCCAGTTTCGGATTCGTGCCGCTCTATGCCGTCCGTGATGCCCGCGGCGGAACGGCGCCAGCCGACTGGCCGAAGGCGCGGCTGAAGGGTGGCTGGTGGCCGGGCCGGCGCCGAGTCAGCGTGTTGCATGTGGACGAGGCCGGTGCGCCTCGTGCCTTTCAGGTCTGGGTGAGTGACCCTGAGGCCTTCAGCGTCGCGGTGTCGGGTCGGGAGCTCTCCGACTAGCCGTCGCCGGATGCAGGCGCCGACCGGTCAGGCGCCGCCGCCTCGATCGATGCTGGTCAGGCTTCCGTCGGGCCCACACAGGTACACCGCCGCAGCCGGCGAGAGGTCACGCACGGCCCGGATGCCGTCGAGATCCGGTGATTCGGACGACGACACAATGGCAGCACCTTCGAGGGAGGTCACCCCGCTTGCGGCGGCAAGCGCGACGGCCGCCTGCAGTGCAGACAGACGCAGCGAGGGCAGCGCCACGGTCGCGGCTGAATATGTTCGCCCATCGGAATCTCGGACCGCGGCACCCTCACTGGCACCGGTTCGGGCCCGGACCGTGCGAGCCAGTACGACCAGTTTCGTGTCCTCGGGATCCAGCCCAGGCCCGGCCGCCAGCATCAGATCACGTCCGGTCGAGGCCGTTCGCGACTCCATTCGTCGAGTCTTCGGCGTCAAGGACTCGCGAGACGAGCAGGGTGTCGATCCGGTTTCGTCGTCCTTCCACACTTTCGGCCGTCAGTGACAGACCGGCGTAATTGGCCTGCGCCCCCGGAATCGGGACGCGGCCAAGCTCCCGGGCGAGGAGCCCGCCAACGGTGTCGATGTCGTCCTCGTCAGGCAGTTCTAGCTGGAAGAGATCAGCGAGGTCATCCACAGGCAGTCGCGACGTGATCCGCATCGAACCATCGGGTAGCCGTTCGACCTGCGGTCGCTCGTCCGGGTCATACTCGTCGACGATCTCACCGACGATCTCTTCGAGGATGTCCTCGATCGTCACCAGGCCGGCGGTGCCGCCGTACTCGTCCACCACGATGGCCATGTGAATCCGCCTGGCCTGCATGTCGCGAAGCAGCTCATCCACCGGCTTGGACTCCGGTACGAACGAGGGCGATCGCATGATCTCGGATACCTGAGTGGTTCCGGCTCCATCGTCGGAGCCCTGAGCCCGACGGACCATGTCTTTGAGATATGCGACCCCGACGATGTCGTCGATGTTATTGCCCACCACCGGAATTCGTGAGAATCCGCTGCGCAATGCCAGTGCGAGTGCCTGCCCGGCGGACTTGTTTTCCTCGATCCAGACGATGTCCGGACGCGGGACCATGACCTCGCGGGCGATAGTGTCACCCAGTTCGAAGACGGAATGGATCATGTTGCGCTCGCCGTGCTCGACCACTCCACGTGCCTCGGCGAGGTCGACCAGCTCGCGCAGTTCCACCTCGCTCGAGAACGGGCCCTCACGGAAGCCGCGTCCAGGAGTGAGTGCATTGCCGAGCAGGATCAATAGGTTCGTGAGCGGACCGAAGACCGCGCGCAGTGCCCGGGTGAGACTCGCCGTGCGCAGTGCGACCCCGTACGCGTGCTGCCGGCCAATCGTGCGCGGTCCGACTCCGACCAGGACAAAGCTGACGACCGTCATCACGAAGCCGGAGATCAGCACCGACGTCCAGCCAACGCCCCACAGTTGGACCAGCACGGTCGTGAACAGGACCGCCGCGAACAACTCGCAGGTCACCCGGAGCAGTAGTAGCAGCGAGATGTGCCGGGCCCGGTCCTGGAGCACGCGCTCCAGGATCGCCGCCCTGCGTTCGCCCTCACGGCGCAATTCGGAGACACGCGCCGCAGATACATGTCCGATCGCCGCGTCGACCGCGGCGAACAGGCCGGCCAACGGCACAAGCAGGACCGCGAGAACGAGCAGGTTCACCTGGGCCGAACTCATCGGGTCCCGGCACCCTCCGCGCGGTTGGCATGCCAGCCGTCGAGCAACCGCCGCTGAACGGCGAACATCTCGCGCTCCTCATCCGGTTCGGCGTGGTCGTAGCCGAGTAGGTGAAGTACCCCATGGGTGGTCAGGAGATGCAGCTCGGCCTCGAAGCTGTGGCCGGCCGCCGAGGCCTGTTTGACGGCGACCGCCGGGCACAGAACCACATCACCGAGCAACGCCGGACTGGGGTCGGAGTCCTCTGGGCGACGCGCGGTTTCCAACTCGTCCATCGGGAAGGCCAGCACGTCGGTCGGACCAGAGGAATCCATCCACTTCTCGTTCAGGCTGGCCATGTAGTCGACGTCGATCAGCAGAACCGAGAGTTCGGCCAGCGGATTGATGTCCAGTTCGCGGAGCAGGAACCGGCACAGTGCGGCAAGAGAGGGCTCGTCGATAGGGATGTTGGACTCGTTGGCGATGTCCACTGACATGGTGGGGGTCGAGTCCCCTATCGCCGAGGTGGTGCGGCGCCGCGACGGGCCGAACTGTCCGGCCGATCGGTGTCAGGGCGTCGCGCGCGAGGTCCTGTCGACCGACCTTCCACGGACTGAGTACGACCCTCGACCTGGCTGGGATAGGACCGGCCAGGCAGCTCTTCGGCGTCGTTCTCTGCGTCGTAGCGTGCATAGGCGTCGACGATATGGCCGACCAGCCGATGCCGTACGACATCGACGCTGGTCAGGTGGGCGAAGGCGACGTCCTCCACTCCGTCCAGGATCGACTGGACGACGCGCAGGCCGCTGCGCTGAGCGCCTGGCAGATCGACTTGGGTGACATCCCCGGTCACCACCATCTTCGAGCCGAACCCCAGCCGGGTGAGGAACATCTTCATCTGCTCGGGCGAGGTGTTCTGAGCTTCGTCGAGAACGATGAACGCGTCGTTGAGCGAGCGTCCACGCATGTACGCGAGCGGCGCGACCTCGATGGTCCCGGCTGCGGTCAACCGTGGAATCGAGTCCGGATCGATCATGTCGTGCAGGGCGTCGTAGAGGGGACGCAGGTAGGGGTCGATCTTGTCGTAGAGCGTGCCGGGGAGGTATCCAAGCCGCTCTCCGGCCTCCACAGCAGGCCGGGTCAGGATGATCCGGTTGACCTGCTTGGCCTGCAGCGCCTGCACTGCCTTGGCCATCGCAAGGTAGGTCTTTCCCGTCCCCGCAGGCCCGATTCCGAACACGATCGTGTGCTCGTCGATGGCATCGACGTACCGCTTCTGGTTCAGCGTCTTGGGTCGGATGGTCCGACCCCGGCGGGAGAGGATATTGAGGCTCAGCACGTCAGCCGGGCGTTCGCTCGAACCATTGCGCAGCATGTGCAGGGCATGGGTGACCGCGTCGGGCCGCAGATGCCCGCCCTGGGCCACCAAGGCGATCAACTCGTCGAAGACGCGGACGGCGAATGCGTTGTCCGCCGGTGTCCCGGTGATGATCACCTCGTTGCCGCGAACGAGTACGTGCGCGCGGAGTTCTTGCTCGACCAGTCGGAGGATCTCATCCCCGGACCCGAGCAGACTGACCATGGGTACCGCGGGCGGTACGACGATCGTCGTAGCTGAGACTGCGGTCGAAGGCACGGACGGGGCGGCCAAGGGTGCGGCCTGATCCTGAGCGGCTAGCGAAGGCGTACCGGGGTCGCCCTCTGAGCTATGCGGGACTCTTGGCAACGGTGCTGCGGCCCTGCTTTCCATTCCAACGACAGTTCGGACTCGCCAAGTTTAGCCGGGTGCCCGGTGGACACGTCCGGATTTGTGCCGGACCCCGGGCTCAGCCCGGCGGCCAGCCCATTTTCCGGCCACCCAGGACGTGCACATGCGCATGGAAGACGCTCTGTTGGGCATCCGGTCCGGTGTTGACCACCAGTCGGTATCCGCTCTCGGCCAGACCCTCGCTGATCGCCACATCGTGGGCCGTCGCGACGATGTCGGCCAGTACCGTCCGGTCGGTCTCGACCAACGCAGCAGCCGTGGGCTCATGTCGCGTCGGGATCACGAGTACATGTACCGGCGCCTGCGGTTGCAGATCCCGGAATGCCAACGTCGTGGCGGTCTCGTGGACGATGTCAGCGGGGATCTTCTTGGCCACGATCGAGCAGAAAAGACAGTCGGTCTCTGACATCACCCGAGCCTATCCAGCGTTGTGATGACCAGCGGAGCCTGCACGACGCGATGGTGTAAGAAACCGCGACGCGGCGCACCGCAAGGGGTCAGCGGCCGTTGAAGGCGTCACGGACCCGCGAGAACAGACCCCCGCCGCCCGCCCTGGTCGAGACCGCGCGCTCCTCGTCCCGCAACGCCGCCAGTTTGCGGAGGATCTCCTCCTGCTCCGGATCAAGTCGGGTTGGGGTGAGCACTTCCACGTGTACGTACAGATCACCACGGCCGGTCGCACGCAGCTTGGGCACGCCGGCTGCGCGCAGGGTGAGCACCGAACCAGACTGCGTGCCAGGGCGTACCTCGATCTCCTGCTCGCCGTCCAGCGTGGTCAGCGACAGCGTCGTGCCCAGCGCCGCTGCAGTCATCGG
>JALZIX010000420.1 GCA_030860025.1 Actinomycetota bacterium | reverse complement strand
TTTCTGGGCTGCCCAGGCCTCGTATGCGGCTCGAGCGCCTTCCAGGCCGAGTAGTGCCACCTGTGCGGCTTGGAGCTGAGCGTCGAGGTTTGCCTTCTGCGCCTGGACCTGGGCGACCTGGGCCGCGCTGGTGGCGAATGCGGCATCGGCTGCCGCCTTCGCTTCAGCTGCTGCCTTCTCGGCGGCGGCCATCTCGATCTCGGCAGCCCGGTTCGTCGAGTCGGAGTTGGCGACGGTGACCCGGGCGACCTCCAGGTTGTTGAGGACATCGAGTCGGCCCGAGGAGATGTAGTCCAGGAAGGCGGCCTTCTCGATCAGCTCGCTCGGGTCCGAGGCGGTGAGCAGGACCATGTCGTTGGTCAGCATTGAGCCAGACATGTAGCTGCCGCGGGCGAAGTCGACGATCGCGGCCTGCGCGCCCTCGACTTCGGCCTGTGCCTCGGCCAGGTCGGCGGCTGATTGGGCCGCGGCTTCCTGGGCAGCGATCAAACGCCCTTCTGCCGCCAGATACAGGTATGTGGCCTCTTCCGCGATGATCCCTAGGTGCTGGAGTTCGGCCTCAGCAGCGGCAAGTTCCCCGGAGATCCGGCCAACCTCGGCCGCAGCGGCCTGGGTGGAAGCGTCGGCGGCATTGATCTGTTCGTCGGAGGGGTTCGGCGGAGGTGGCGGTGCGGCGTGGGCCGGGGTGGAAACGAGAAGCGCCCAGAGCAGCGCCGACAGCAGCACCGCAATCACGCCGGACCGAGGATTGACCCGCGTACGGGTGCCGTTAGCCAGGTGCCTGGTAGGTCGACCGGCGACCATTACTCCCCCTACACGTGGCCTGCGCGGGAAGGACCCGACATGGCAAGGGACCACGCAGGCATCACAGACCGTCAGCAGACAATGACATATCGGGGTCTCAAAGTCATCATCCGTCACAGCTTTCACACTTGTTAACAGAGGTAACAGTGTAAGCCTGCACGTGAGATTGAGCTGCGCCCCCGAGTTCAGAGCCTGGCCAGCTCCTCCTCGAGGAGGTCTAGGCCGAGGCCGCCGAGGTTCAGGGCGGCGGTATGGAACGCGCGTAGGTCGAACGCCGCGCCCTGCCGGCGTTCGGCATCAGCCCGCGCTTGGAGCCACACGCGCTCGCCGACCTTGTACGAGGGCGCCTGCCCCGGCCAGCCCAGATAACGGTTGAGCTCGTCCTGGCGCATCTGGTCGTCCATGGAGGTCCGGGCTCGGAGGAATTCCAGGCCCACCTCGGCGTTCCATTTCTCTCCCTCGCGGAAGCCCGTTCCCCTGGGAATCGGCAGTTCCAGATGCATGCCGATGTCGAGGACGACCCGAGCTGCCCGGAAGTACTGTGCGTCGAGCATTCCCAGGCGGTCACCTGGGTCGTCGAGAAAGCCCAGCTCGGCCATGAGTCGCTCGGCGTAGAGCGCCCACCCCTCGCCGTGACCGGACGACCACAACATCAGTCGCTGATAGCGGTTGAGCAGGTCCGCGCGATAGACCGTCTGGGCGATCTGTAGGTGATGGCCGGGCACGCCCTCGTGATAGACCGTCGTCTTCTCCCGCCAGGTGGTGAACTCGTCCACGCCCTCGGGCAGCGACCACCACATCCGCCCTGGTCGACTGAAATCCTCCGACGGCGCCGTGTAGTAGATCCCCTCGCCGGAGGTCGGCGACAGCTTGCCCTCGATGGTGCGCACGGGACCCGGGATGTCGAAGTGCGTCCCGGCGAGCGCTTCGACAGCTTCGTCGGCAGTCTTCCGCAGCCAGTCCGTTAGCTCCGCCCGACTGCGGAGGATCCTCGCCGGATCGTCGTCGAGGGCTGCGATTGCCGCCTTCACTCCCTCACCCGGGAGGATCTGGTCGGCGACGTTCTCCTTCTCGGCCTCGATCCTCGCCATTTCAGACCAGCCCCACTCATAGGTCTCCGTGGGATCAAGGTCGGCGCCGGTGAAGTAGCGCAACCAACGGACGTAGCGCTGTTCGCCGACCGCATCCGATGCTGGCGCGTGGGGCAACAACTCCTCGCGCAGGAACCCGCTGAACGTCCCGAGGGCATCCGCGGCGGCCGCGGCTGCTGAGTCAAGGCTTCTGCGCAGCGCTCCCTCGGCCCCGCAGCGTGCCACCATGGCCGCGAAGACGGCGGGGACCTCCTCGGCACCGGCCCACCGAGCTGCGATCTCTGCGCAGGTCCGGACCTGGCGCTGGGCGGCGCAGCGCCCCTCGGCGGCTGCCGTGGCCAAGCCAGCCGCGTACGCGTCGAGGGCTGCGGGCAACTTGGCCAGTCGATCGGCAATGGTGGCCCAGTCGTCCTCGGTATCGGCAGCCATCAAGTCGAACACGATGCGCAGCGATTGCATCGGGCTGGCTGAGGTGTTCAGCTCAGCGCTGAGATCACCGGCGTCGGCCAACTGGAGTTCGGTGGACAACCGTTCGACCATCGCGGCCTTGGCGACCCGTTCCCGGTCGTCGGTCGGCGTGACCGCCTGCAGTTCTGACACTGTGCGCCTGGCCAGCGCGGCGCGGGCGGCGAACCCGTCAGCGCTGAAGTCGGTCAGTTCGGTCTCGTGACCGGCCACGCCGAAAAATGTCGCCGAGACCGGATCGAGGGCGCAGTAGTCCTCGACGTACCGATCGGCGATGACGTCGGTGGGAGAAGGCGGCCCGGTCTGGGCGGTCGGCGAGTGCGCCGGAGGCGGCTGGTCGGCGGTCACGATCGGCGACCCTAGCCCGGGGACTAGATTGAGATTTCGTGAGCGAGTCTTCCAGCGTCGACGCCATCTTCTCCGCCGGCCACCAGCAGGTGGTCTTCTGCGCGGATGAACCCAGCGGGCTCAAGGCAATCATCGCCATCCACTCGACGGCGCTCGGCCCATCCCTGGGCGGCACACGGTTCTACCCGTACCCCAACCAGGAGGCGGCCCTCACCGACGTACTCCGCCTGTCCAAGGCGATGTCATACAAGAACGCACTCGCTGGGCTGGACCTCGGCGGCGGCAAAGCAGTCATCATCGGCGACCCGACGCGCGACAAGACCGAGCAACTGCTCCGCGCCTACGGTCGGTTCGTCGAGAGCTTGGCGGGCCGCTACATCACGGCTTGTGACGTCGGCACGTACACGTCGGACATGGACATCATTTCCCGGGAGACCAGTTACGTCTCCGCCCGTTCGGTCGAGTACGGCGGTGCCGGTGACTCGGCCTCTCTCACGGCCGTCGGCGTGTTCCAAGGCATGCGGGCGTGTGCCCAGCACGCCTGGGGCACGTCGTCCCTGAGCGGTCGCCGAGTGGGCGTGGCCGGGGTCGGCAAGGTCGGCCGGCAACTTGTCGATTCGCTCCTCGCGGACGGTGCATCCGTCGTGATCACCGACGTGGACCCCGCAGCTGTGGATCGGGTACGTACGACCCACCCGCTGGTGGACGTGGCTCCCGACACGGCGGCCCTGCTTACTGACGAGCTCGACATCTACGCACCGTGCGCCCTTGGCGGCGCCCTGGACGACGAGACGGTCGCCGTGCTGCGCGCCCGGATCGTGTGCGGCGGCGCGAACAACCAACTCGCTCATCCCGACATCGGCAAGGCGTTGGCTGATCGCGGCGTCCTCTACGCACCGGACTACATGGTCAACGCCGGCGGTGTCATCCAGTGCGAGAACGAGGTGGGCGGATACCCCGCCGATCGAGCCCGGGCGATGACCGAGCGCATCTTCGACACGACGCTTCGGGT
>JALZIX010000417.1 GCA_030860025.1 Actinomycetota bacterium | reverse complement strand
GCCGCGAGTGGGGTGGTGTTGCGGAATCTGCGTTTGGATGCCGAGTTGGCGCAGCGCCTGATGGATCTGGAGGCTTCACGGCGGCGCCTGCTGACCGCGCAGAACGATGCCCGGCAGCGGATCGAGGCAGATCTCGCGGGTGGTTCGCGGGGGCAGTTGGAGCAGCTTCGCGGCCGGTTGCGGCAGTTGGCCAGTGAGGTGGATCCGGGCGCGGCCCCGAAATCGGCGGTGCTGTTGGGTCAGCTGGTTTCAGCTACCGACGCCGCCCTGCAGACCTTGGACGGTCTGGCGGCCGGTGTGTATCCGCCGCGGTTGGCCGCCGACGGGCTGGCTGCGGCGTTGACTGAGCAGGCCGAACGGGCGGCGTTGCCGGTCAGTGTGCAAGCCACGGAAACCGGGCGGTATCCGGCCGAGGTCGAGGCCGCGGTGTATTTCAGCGTGCTTGAGGCGTTGCAGAATGTGGCCAAGTACGCCGGGGCCGATTCGGCTGCGGTGGTATTGATCGACGACGGCGACCGGCTGCGGTTTCAGGTCATCGATGACGGGGCGGGATTCGACCCGGCCACCACCAGCATGGGAACCGGCCTGCAGGGGATGGCCGATCGGCTCGACACCGTCGGCGGCGCCATGACCGTGCAGTCCGTGCCCGGCAAGGGCACCACCATCACCGGACACATCCCAGCCGCACGCCTGGGCACCGCCACCCGCACAGCCACCCCGGCCGAACCCGCACTGGCCCAAGCATCCCGATGACTGCTGCCCCGGTGCTGACGACCCGCGCGCTGAAGATTGCGGCATGGGCTGCAGCCGCGGTGGTAACGACGCTGTCGATGGGATGCATCGCGTTCGAGGTCCTGCGAGCCGGTGCCAGCATTGCCGCCAGCGCGGATCCCGACGCCGGCACGGGTGGTGTGGTCCTGGTCGCGATCCAGTCTGTCGTCGAATCGGCCTTCGCCCTGCTGGGCGCGTTGGTTGTGTCCCGGCAGCCGCGAAACCCGGTGGGCTGGATTCTGATTCTTATCGGGGCCTCGTTCACGAGCATCGCCGTCAGCAACCAGCTCTACGTGCACTGGCTCTTGCCGACCGGGGACTTGTCCGGTATCTCGACTCTTGGCGTGTGGCTGGGCAGCTGGGTCTGGATTCCGGCGATGGTCCCCGCGTTCACCTTGTTGCCGTTGCTGTTCCCCACCGGGCGCCCCCTCACCCGGCGCTGGCGGCCACTCATCTGGTACGTCGCCGTCGTTGCGACGTTGGCGGCCCTCGGTACGGCATTCCTACCTGGGCCGCTCGCCGGGGCTCCGGCGGTCGTCAATCCGCTCGGCGTGGATGTCCCCGGGCTCGAGCTCGTTGGTCAGGTGGCGCTGATCGGCCTCGCCCCGGCTGCGTTGGCATGCATCGCGTCTCTCGTGGTCCGCTTCCGCCGGTCAAGGGGAACCGAGCGTCAACAGCTCAAGTGGGTCGCCAGCGCCGCGGTGTTGCTGCCCTTGGCGTGGACGGCGAACGGCTTGGATGAGGATGCCGCCTGGCCGCTCATCCTTTGCGCGCTCTTGGTCGTAGCCGTGGCTGTCTCGGTCGCGATGCTGCGATATCGGCTTTATGACATCGATCTTGTGATCAACAAGACGTTGGTGTTTTTTGTCTTGGCCGGGTTCATCACCGCCGTGTATGCGGCGGTGGTGGTGGGGCTCGGGCAGTTGTTGCCGGTCGGTGAGGGCAACCTGGGGCTGGCGATCGCGGCCACCGCCCTGGTCGCAGTGGCCTTCGAACCGGTGCGGGTACGGGTTCAGCATTGGGCGAACCGGTTGGTCTATGGCCGTCGGGCGACCCCGTATGAGGCGTTGGCGGGGATGACGGCGCGGATCGGTGAGTCGGCTGATCCCGATGCGGTGCTGGCCGAGGCTGCCCGGTTGCTGGCCGAGGGGACCGGTGCGGGGCAAGCGGTGGTCTGGGTGGCCGAGGAAAATCAGCTGGTCCCCCGGGCCACGGCCGGAGAGGCGGTGGATGCCCCTTCGCCGGTGGCTCTGGCGGGCAGCGAGTTGCCTGAGTTGCCGGGCGCGGACCTGGCCCAGGCGGTGCGCCACGAGGGGGAGTTGGTCGGCGCCCTCTCGTTGGCCAAGCGTCCGGGCGAGGGGGTCAGCACCGCGGATCGGCGGCTGGTCGGGGAGCTGGCCGGGCAGGCGGCGCTGCTGTTGGCCAACACCCGGCTCCGGTCGCGGTTGACCGATCGGCTGGCTGAGCTTCGGGCATCCCGGCAGCGGATGTTGGCCGCCCAAGACCGGGCCCGGCATTCCTTGGAGCGGGACCTGCACGACGGGGCGCAGCAGGAACTTGTCGCGTTGAAGATCAAGCTGGGCCTGGCGGGCACGATCGCGACCAGGGAAGGGGCGACCGGGCTGGTCGATGCCCTGGCGCAGTCGGCCGAGTTGGCCGATCAGGCGGTGGACACCCTTCGTGATGTCGCCCGGGGGATCTACCCGCCGCTGCTGGAATCGGAGGGCCTGGCCGCGGCCCTGTCGGCTCAGGCGCGGCGGGTCGAGTTGGCGGTCACCGTCACCGATGCCACGGGCTGCCGGTATCCGCGCGAGATCGAAGCGACCGCCTACTTCTGCGCCCTGGAAGCGCTCACCAACGCCGTACGCTACGCACACGCCAGCCAGGCCCGGATCGACCTCGACGGCACCGACACCGCACTGACCCTCACCGTCACCGACGACGGCCTCGGCTTCGACCCCGACACCGTCAGCCACGGGTCTGGCCTGACCCACATGACTGACCGGGCGGACTCTGCCGCCGGCACGCTGACCATCAACTCACGACCCGAACACGGCACCACCATCACCCTCGAACTCCCCGTACCAGCCCAGTTACCTGCCCGGGTCGCGGCCACCGAACCGGTCCTCACCGGCGCCAGCCGATGACCGACACTCGAACGCGACCGACTCTGGCCTGGGGGTTGGCCACCCTCGCGCTCCTGCTCATGATTGCCGCAGCCGCGCTGCCATTGGCGACCGGAACCGGGCTTTACCGCCCCAGTGATGTCTTCATCGGGGCCCTTGCACTGGTCTTCTCCCTCTTGGGCGCCCTGATCGCCTCACGGCACCCGGAGAACGCGATCGGCTGGCTGTTCCTCGGTGCCGCGGTCAGCGTGGGGCTGGGGTCCTTGGCCGGCACGTACGCGGACTATTGGGTCGACACGCGGGCCGGCCCGGCGGCGCTGGGTGAGACAGCGGCCTGGTACGGCGAGGTGTCGTGGATGCCGTGGATCCTGGTTCCGTCCACCTTTCTGCTGCTCCTGTTTCCCGACGGTCGCCTGCTGTCGCGCCGCTGGCGCCCGGTGGCCTGGTGTGCCGCAATCGGGATTGCGGCTGACTTTCTGATCGAAGCCGTCATGCCCGGGCCCCTTTCAGAGCACCCGGAACTGGGCAACCCTTACGCGCTGGAGAGCCCGCTCCTGGGTCCGCTACAGGCCGTTGCAGTCGCGCTTCTGTTCACCGGGATAGTCGGCTCGGCGCTATCTCTGATCGTCAGATTCCGCCGGGCGCAAGGCCAGCAGCGTCAGCAGATCAAGTGGCTGGCCTTCGCCGGGACGGTGGCTGCGGTCACGGTCCCGACCGGGTCGCTTGCCTATGAGCAGCTCGGCGCGAATGCCGCCAACGCCGTCATCATGCTGAGCGTTCTGGGTCTACCCCTGGCGGCGGGAATCGCCATTCTCCGGTACCGGCTTTACGACATCGACCTGGTGATCAACAAGACGTTGGTGTTTGTCGTGCTGGCTGGGTTCATCACGGGTGTCTACGCGGTGATCGTGGTCGGACTCGGCCGGTTGCTGCCGGTCG
>JALZIX010000210.1 GCA_030860025.1 Actinomycetota bacterium | reverse complement strand
AGCTCCACTGCCGCCTGTGGCGACAGCGGAGGGTGGGTGCCGCAGGCTAGATCCGACGGTTGACAACCGATCTTCTCGAGAACTGCTGTTGCCTGCTTTACATGAATCGGTTCACCGTTGTGCGACCCGGCGATGAGAGCCAGATCCGATCGTGACAGCTTCCAGTGTGTGGCCGCGCCGCTGTGGATGAGGGGTAGTGCCTGGAACGGCTTGGCCGCGGATCGCCAATAGGTGCTCTTGGCCAACGGATCCCCGATCGAGGCGAGCAGGGCCCCGCGTGAGTCGACGACGGCCACGTCACCTCGGTGGACTGCTTCGACCAGGCCTCCCCGTACCTCTTCGACCAGCGGTTCACTCATGGTCAACCCCCAGTGTCGCCTGACGGCCGAGGGCGAAGGCGGCCCGTGGTCGCTCCCGGCTCTCCAGCAGGTCGGCGACGTAGTGCCCGAGCGAGGGGCCGTGCTTGAAACCGTGCCCCGAGCCTCCGCCAACTATCCATTCCCTGCATGTGTCATCGGTGGGAGCCACGATGAAGTGTCGATCAGGGGTCAACTCGTACTGACAGACCCTGGCGGCAACCAACGGTGCCGACGCGAGGGCCGGAAACCGGTGACCGAGAACGCCGCGAGTCCGATCCAGAGCAGCCGGTTCGTGGAGCCGCTCCAGGTCATCCGGGTCCAGTTCCGGTCCACCGCCGGGTGGGGCATGGACCGCCTTGAAACCGCCGCCGTCCAGATCGCCGTGCCCATAGCTGTCTGCACCGTCATCGAGCCAGGCAGGCAGTGGAGGCGTTGTCCACTGGGACTGGACCGCAAAATAGAAGACGCTCTGTTTGATCGACCTGAGGTTCACCAGCCGCGGGAACAGCGCTGGCAACCATGGTCCGCAGGCCCAGATGACTCGGTCCGCCGTGAGCGTTTCCCCGTCGAGTGCAATCCCGTCGCGGTCGCGGCTCGCCCGTCCGGTCCGAAGCACGGCTCCATGGCGGATAGCGCGCGAGATGAGGGCGCTCACGCACGCAGTGGCGCGCAGAATCCCGGCCAGCGGCTCGTACAGCAGGAAGTTGAGGTCGTCATGGCGGATGTCAGGGAAGAAGTCTGCTGCCTCGTCCGGATCGAGCCGCTCAGCTGGGATCTGCAGGGCGGCAAGGTCCTCGGCGCTCTGTGACTCGAAGCCATTCTCCGAGCGTGCCAGCCACAAAGCACCGCACGGAACGAAGATGTCGACGCTCTCCTCCTGGCCGATCTCCAACCAGAGTTCGCGACTTCGCTGTGCCGAACGGGTGTACCAGTGATCGGGCAGGTCCTCGTCTCCGTGACTCATCCGCAGCAATCGGCTGGCGTCGTGGGACGTCGACCTCTCGTGGCCGGGGGAGTAGCGCTCCACGATCTGGACCGCCCATCCTCGCTCGGCCAGCGCACCGGCGATGGAGGCGCCGAACACGCCGCCCCCGACTACGATCACCGAGGACTTGTCCCCGGTCCAGGCCATGCACCTGCCTCCGATCGGCCGGGCGGCCGGTCTTGTCTTACAGAACATGGGTCTGCTAGAAAGAATGCCACAGTCGGCCCTGGCACGGAGGGCGTCATGAGCGATCCACGTCAGCACTGCGAACCATCGGCAACGACGGCCCGGTCACTGGCTGCGGTGCCGTTGTCGCGGCGGACACTGCTTCGGGGCGCCGTACTCGGCGGTGCCTTCGCGGCGATGCCGAACGTTCTCGCCGCATGCGGGGACTCCTCCGGTTCCGGGGACTCAGAGACCACCACTCTCGGCTGGGGGACCACGGGCATCCGTGCGCTGGACTACGCCCACTCCTTCGACACGCAGACCGGCGTACCCCTGGCGATCTCCATCGAATCGCTGCTCACGTTCGATTCGGATCTGAAACTGGCGCCTCTACTTGCGGAATCCTGGGAACAGCCGGACCCACTCACGTACGTGTTCAAGTTGCGTTCCGGAGTCACCTTCTGGGATGGAACTGACCTCACCGCGGATGACGTCGTTTTCTCCCTCGAGCGGCACCGAGATCCAGACGTGGCCTCGGAGATGGGGTATGCCTTCGATTACGTCGACACGATCGAAGCGACAGCCGACGACGAGATCACCGTCAGCCTCACCGAACCGGACCCGTTCTTTGCCTACGTGCAGACCTTCGCTTCGATCACCCCGAAGGCGTTCACCGAGGAATTGGGCGACGATTTCGGCACACCGGGCGACACAGTGAGAACCATGGGCACCGGACCGTACAAGATCACCGAGTTCCGCCCGGACGACAAGGTCACCCTGGAACGCAACGAGAACTACCGAGGAGACCCGGGTCCCTTCGACACGATCAACGTCAAGCTGTTCACCGATCTGCAGACCATGCAACTGGCCATGCGTTCCGGGGACATCGACGGGACCTTCCAGGTCCCCCTGCCGGCGGTCGGGCAATGGGACGACATCGAGGGCACCACGGTGCTCTCGGCGCCGGGTCTCAACGTGTCATCCATGTTCTTCAACGTGTCGGTGCCGCCCTTCGACGACATCAACGTCCGTCGCGCGTTCGCTCACTGCATCGACCGTGAGGGCCTGGTCGAAGACCTCCTGGGCGGTCAGGCTTCAGTGGCCAACACGATTGTCCCGCCGGCGCAATGGGGTGCGCTCAGGTCGCCGGAGGAAGTCGAGGAGCTCTACGCCGAACTCCCGCAGTTCACCCTCGACATCGAGGAGGCGAGGGCGGCCCTGGCTGCGTCGTCGGTGCCGGAGGGATTCTCGGCAACGATCCAGTACCCGACCATCCTCGCCGAGGTGGGCAAGGCGCTGCTCAGCTTGAGCGAGAACCTCAAGGAGATCAACATCCAGCTGGAGGTCAGGGAGGTGCCCCCGCCGCAGTGGTTCGCCGATCTGGACGCCGAGACCCTGCCGATCGGGGTCATCGGTCTGGCGCCGGACTATCCCGACCCCGCGAACTACATCCCCTCGGTGTACGGCGAAGGCAACCGCGCCCACTACACGAACCCCGAGGCCGCCAGCCTGATCTCCGAGCAGCAGTCGGCAACCGATCCCGAGGAACGGGCAGAGGCGATCGCGGAGATCCTCCGGCTGGTCGAGCCCGACATTCCGTACCTGCACCTGTGGTGGCCGGACGCGGTCATGGCGATCCGGGATTCCTTCGAGTTCCAGGGCTTCACGCCCCTTTGGTACAACCAGGTTTGGACCGAGAACATCACAGCGGGCTAGTGGACGATCACCGTTCGCCAACCGTAGCTCGCACGGCTCCAGCACTTGGTCAATCGGAAAGCGACCGGCCCGTCACCCTGGAGCAACTGCTGGACGTGAAGCGACTGGCAGCGCCGGATTTTTCACCTGACTCGAGTGAGCTCGCATTCTCCGTCTCCAGCAGTTACATGCGACCGGGCCAGGACTTGGTCACTCAGATCTGGACGGCCTCTTTGGAGCGCCGGGGAGCACAGACGAGGGTCGGTGACAGCTCATCAGTTGCCCGATGGTCACCGGATGGCGGCCAACTCGCATACGCCTCGAAGCATGGCCCGGCGGGGCGTACCGCCGTGCATGTCCGCACCCTGAGTTCTGGCAGCATCCGGGAGTACCAGGCTCTCGAGGGGGGCCTGGCCGACATGTTGTGGTCCCCGGACGCGGAGGAGCTTCTCGTTCTGGCCACCGATATCAGATCCGCGGAAGGGGATGGCTCGACCGGCGAGCTTGACCCTGACCAGCTCGATCCGCAGGTGCACCGCCCTGCCGAGTCCTGGAGACGGCTGTTTCGGCTCGTCGTGAAGACGGGCGAGATGAGCGCCATTGGGCCGATCGGTCTGACTGTGTGGGAGTTTGACTGGCTCGGCGGAGACATCGTTGCGGCGGTCACATCCGCAGATCCATCAGAAAACGGCTGGTACACAGCGGCTGTCAGCGTCATCGATGTGCCAAGTGGCACTGCCCGGACGGTCCATGCCCCGACGTGGCAGGTCAGCGGCCCGCGCTTGGCGCCGGATGAGAAGCGCATCGCCTTTTTAGAGGGCATCTGCAGCGATCGGGGCGGGGTAAGTGGAGTCCTGACCCTCGCGGACGTCACCTCGGGGGATTGCGATGACCAGCCCCTGCTGTCCGGTGTGCGTGCAGTCGCACCCGAAGTCGAAGTGACCGGGTTGGCGTGGCGTGACGACGGCCGACTCTGGTACGCCGGACGACAAGGCCTGCGCTCCACATGCGGCTCCGTCTCATTGGCGGGTGTACCGGAGGAGCTCTGGAGCGGGGACAGCGTTCTGCGCGAGTTCTCGGCCAGCCGGGACGGTCGATGGTTGGCCGCCGTGAAGGAGACGGTCACTGACCCGCCCGAGATATCCGTGTTCGAAGTCGACTCGCCCGAGCGTGGGTGGCAAGCACTGACGACCATCAATTCGGCCCTCACGGGCCGGCATCTGCCGGCCGTGGAGCCGATGCGATGGACAGCACCCGATGGCTTGGACATCGAAGGGTTGTTCGTGCATCCTGCCGATCCGGGAGGACTCGAGGCGCCTGCCCTGGTGGTCCTCGTCCACGGGGGGCCAACGGCGGCGTGGGGACACGCTTTTCCGTGCGTGGTCCGGCACGCTGCCCTGCTGGCTCTGGCCGGTTATGCCGTCCTGCTGCCCAACCCGCGCGGTAGTACCGGCCGTGGGCAAGCCTTCGCCCAAGCCGTCGTGGGAGACCTTGGTGGCGCCGAACTGCAGGACGCACTCAGCGGCCTTGACGCGTGCGTCGCGGCCGGTCGTGCCGACGCTGAGCGGGTCGGCATCATGGGCGCCAGTCACGGTGGCTTCATGACGGCATGGGCCGTGACGCAGACCCAGCGATTTCGGGCTGGAGTCGCCATCGCCTGCGTGTCCGACTACCTGAGCTTGCATTACACCAGCGACATCGGCGCGCTGGACGACATTCTGTTCGTCGGCAAGGACCGGGTCGCGGCCTACCTCGAGCGCTCGCCGATCGTCCACGTGGACAAGTGCGCGACCCCGATGCTGATCATCCACGGCGAACGCGACACATGCTGCCCGCCGGCTCAGGCACGAGAGTTGTACGGAGGCCTGGTCGAGAACGGCATCGAAACCGAACTCGTCATCTACCCGCGCGAGGGGCACGGGTACGTCGAATACGACCACCAGGTCGATCTGTGGCATCGGGTCCGCGGTTGGTTTGACACCCACCTGGCGCTTCGCCGATGAGCACGCGTGGCCTGCTGATCTTCATCGGCCGGCGCCTGATCGCGGTCGTGGTCCTGCTCACGATCGTCTCCTTCGGTGTCTTCAGCCTGCTCTACCTCGCCCCGGGCAGTGTCGAGGACGCGCTGCTGGGAACGCGGGTCGCCAGCGACCAGACCCGGATGGAGATCCGCGCGCGCTACCGCCTCGACGAGCCGTTCCTGACCCAGTACGTGATCTGGGCCAAAGGAGTGCTCGCCCTCGATTTCGGCACGTCGATCCGGACCGGCGAGCCTGTTCTGACCGCGATTGCTGACCGCAGCGAGTTGACCCTCGCGCTCGGCGGATACGGATTTCTCGTCGCGCTGGTGATGGGCATCGGACTCGGCGTCCTGGCAGCGATGCGCAACCGGAAAACCACAGACCGCGCGGTGGTCTCGATCAGCGTCCTCGGCGCCAGCGCGCCCGCCTTCGTAACCGGAGTGTTCCTGCTCTACGTGTTCGCCGTGGAGCTCAGCTGGTTCCCCGCATTCGGACAGGGCGAAGGCCTTGCCGACCGCGTGTGGCATCTCACCTTGCCCGCGCTCACCCTCGCCTTCGGCGGCGCCGCCCTGTTGATTCGCTTCACCCGGGCCGGCATGTTGACCGCTCTGGACCAGGACTACGTCACTTTCGCGCGGGCGCGGGGCGTCACGGAGCGCCGGGTGCTCACCGGGTACGCCCTTCGGAATGCCCTGATCCCGGTCGTGACGGCAGCAACGCTGCTGCTTGCCTTCATGCTGACCGGTGCGGTCCTCGTCGAAGTCACCTTCGCCCTACCAGGACTTGGCGCGCTGCTCGTCGACTCCGTGGCGTTCAAGGACGTGCCCATGGTCCAGGGACTGACGCTGCTGTTGGGCGCAGTGGCCATCCTGGCCAACCTGGTCACTGACGTGCTGTACCTGTTTGTTGACCCACGGATCCGACGTGCTCAGGGGGTGCAATGACACATATCGCACCGACGGTTCGGCCCCCACGAAGACGACCGCGGCGGCCAGGAACTCCGATCGTGATCATCCTGTCGCTGGCTTTCATAGCCATGATCACTTTCCTGGCAGCGTTCGGTGAATGGGTCGCGCCCCGCGGGGCGACCACCGTCAACTTGGAAGTCGGCCTGGTCACCCCCAACAGCGACTACTGGTTCGGCACCGACGATCTGGGCCGTGACGTTTTCTCGCGCACGATCATTGGGGCCCGCAATGCACTAACGGGTCCGCTGCTGATCGCCCTGGGAGCTTTCCTCATCGGGAACATCCTCGGCCTGGCTGCCGGATACCGGGGTGGTCTCTTCGACGCGAGTGTCATGCGCTGGGTCGACCTGATGTATGCCTTCCCCGGTTTGCTGGTTGTGATCGTGCTGATCGGAGTGCTCGGCAGCAGCTATCTGCTCGCGGTGGTCGCTCTGGTGGTGCTGAGTTCCCCGTTCGACACCCGGATCGTTCGTGGAGCAACCCTGGAGCAACGGCATCTGCCCTACGTCGAGGCGGCTCGAACCCTGGGCCTTCCGGTTCGCAAAATCCTGTTCCGGCACATTTTCCCCAACATCCTCCCGATCACCTTCGCCAATGCCTGCCTCAACTTCGCCTTCTCCCTGGTGGCCCTGTCGGCGCTTTCATTCCTGGGGCTCGGCATCGGTCCTGGCAGTGCCGACTGGGGAAGGATGCTGGCGGAGAGCCGAACCTTGCTGTTCGACAATCCCGCCGCTGCGCTCGCGCCGGGCGCGCTGATCGTGTTGACCGCCACCAGCATGAACCTGATCGGCGACTGGCTCTACGACCGACTCGCCGATCGGGGCCGGGCTCGATGACGGCCCCGCAGCACGTCATCGGCACCGCGACGCCGCTGTTGGAGGCTGTCGGATTACGGATCGAGAGCCGGATCAGTGGCCGGCAGCGCACGATCGTCACAAACCTCGACCTGAGACTTGCCGCCGGAGAGACGGTCGGAATCGTCGGGGAATCAGGGAGCGGCAAGTCGATGACGGCGCGGGCGCTCATCGGGCTGCTGCCCGGCGGCTTGACCGCGCAGGGTGAGGTGCTGCTGGACGGGCGTGACGTACTCCAGCTGTCCAAGCGTGAGCTGGCCCGGGTCAGGGGTCGTGAGATTGCGCTCGTGATGCAAGACCCGTTCACGATGCTCAACCCCGTCGTCCGGTGCGGGCAGCAAGTGATGGATGTGTGGAAGGACGGTGCCGCGCGGCTCAGTCGTCACGCGCGGCGAGACGAGGCGATCCGCCGGCTTTCTGAGGTCGGTATCCCGGACGTGGTCGACCGCTATCCCTTCGAACTGTCCGGCGGCATGCGGCAGCGCGTAGCGATCGCCGCGGCGTTGGCCGGCGACCCTCGGGTCCTGATCGCCGACGAGCCGTCCACGGCGCTGGACGTGACGACCCAGGCGGAAATTCTTGCCTTGCTGAAGTCGCTGCAGGAATCCCGGTCCATGGGGCTCATCCTGATCACCCACGACCTGCGCGTTGCGTTCTCGTCGTGCGACCGCCTCTACGTGCTCTATGCAGGTTCGCTGCTCGAGGTCGGCGATGCGTCTGAGGTGGAAGCCGAGCCACTGCATCCGTACACGCTCGGCCTGCTGCTGTCCGAGCCGCCCGCGGACCGCCGGTTGTCGGAGTTGGTGGCCATCCCCGGTAAGGTCGCCGAGGTCGACGAGGTCGCCGGCATGTGTCCGCTTTCGCCGCGCTGCCAATGGGCGCAGCCCAGGTGCACCGACGGCGATCCACCGCTGATCACCGTCGTCCATGGTCGGCGCTCTGCCTGCGTGCGCCTGGACGAGATCCGACCTGAGATGCGTCGCCTGCGGGCGGCGGGCCAAGCCTCGGCCGGGGGCTCCAGGATCGATGTGGCGCAAGAACCGCTGATCAGCGTCCAAGGTCTGACAAAGGTCTACGCCGACGCGGCCGGGCGAAAGGCGCGGGCCTCGGTCACCGCGCTGGACGATGTCTCGATCGTGGTGGGTGCCGGTGAGAGTGTTGGTCTGGTCGGCCAGTCGGGATCGGGGAAGACGACGCTGGCCCGCTGCCTGGTCGGGCTCGAGACGGCGACATCGGGCGCCATCACCATCGACGGGATAGCGGCGTCGGATTTCAGCCGGCTGTCAGACGCTGACCTACGACGGCTGAGGCGCACCGTTCAGATCGTCTTCCAGGATCCGTATTCCTCGCTGAATCCGCTACGAACTGTCGGTGCGACTCTGCAGGAGGCCGTTGCGCTGGATCTTGGCCGCGGCCGTGACACCAAGGCACGGGTGCAGGAGTTGCTCGAACGGGTGGGACTGCCAGGTCACTACGTGCAGCGTAAGCCGGTCGCCCTCTCGGGTGGCGAGCGACAGCGGGTGGCGATCGCCCGCGCGTTGGCGGTACGACCAAGGCTGATCATCTGCGACGAACCGGTGTCCGCTCTCGATGTCTCGGTGCAGGCACAGATTCTCAGTCTGTTCCGGTCGCTGCGCACTGACCTCGGCGTGGGGTACCTGTTCATCACCCATGACCTTGCCGTCGTCCGGCAGGTCGTCGAACGCATCTATGTCCTACATCGCGGCACGGTGGTGGAATCGGGTCCAGTCGGAACAGTTCTGGACGATCCGCAGCATGCGTATACGGCGCAGCTCGTCGACTCGGTGCCACGCTCGCCCGGTCAGCTTGCCCAGAGCGGCCGCCGAGCGGGAGGCGGCCTGACTGATCTGACTACTGGTCCTGCGTCACGCAGCGATTGACGAGTTCGCCCAGTCCTTCGATGGACGTTCGCACGGTCTGCCCAGGCCTCAGATAGACCTCCGGTGTGCGCCCGGCACCCACACCGCTCGGCGTTCCGGTTGCGATGACATCCCCCGGCTCGAGGGTCAGGATGATGCTCAGGTAGCTGACCAGTTCGACGGGGGAGAAGATCAGATCCGACGTCCGCCCGGACTGCATCTGGACTCCGTCCACCTCGCAGCTCACCTCGAGATCCACCGAATCGCCGAGCTCGTCAGAGGTGACCAGGGCGGGGCCGAGCGGTGTGGTCGACTCGAAGGTCTTGCCCTGCAGGAATTGGGTGGTTCGGAACTGCCAATCTCGCGCGGACACGTCGTTGAGGATCGTGTACCCCGCGATGGCTTGGCGCGCCGCTTCCTCGTCGGCGTGCCGGACCGGCCGGCCGATCACGACCGCCAGCTCCACCTCCCAATCCATTCGCTCCGATGCTGCCGGCAGGACGATGGGGTCGCGAGCCCCGATCAGCGCGCGTGCGTACTTGGCGAAGATCGTCGGATGAGGAGGTAACTCGCGGCCCATCTCCTTGATGTGGCTCGCATAGTTGAGCCCGATGCAGATGATCTTTCGGGGCGCCGGAATGACCGGGGCCAGATCAGCGTCCTCGAGCGGGCCCCACGGCGTGCCGTCCTCCTCGGCGGTCTGCATCCATCTCGGCCCGGTGTCGAGGAGTGCTCCGACGTCGGGAAAGTCGAGGGCGAACACCTCCGTACCCTCGATCCGGCCCGCCCGCAGACCATCCGCGGTACGCAAGGTGACCAGTCTCATGAAAATCGGCCGGTGATGTCCTGCCGGATATCGCTTGTCTCCTCGCGATACAGCCCCAGGGCCTTGAGCACGGGGGCGTCGGTGATGGCGAACAGATCCGTCTGCTGACTTGCCTCGTGCTCGACGGTGGCCCAGGACGGGATGGCCAACATGTCACCCGCGCTCCATTCGAACAGTTCTCCGTCGATGACGGTGGAGCCTGCGCCCTCATAGACGACGACCACGCTGCTCCCGACCTTGCGGAACGGGGGCGTACGTGAGTGCGGCACCAAGCGGTGCATCTCGCAGCCCATCGTCGGCATCACGGGCCTGCCGCTGGTCGGGTCGACGAAGTCCAGACTCACCATGGGCCCGCCGCACTCGTCGAGCAGGGCCGTCAGTGCCGCGTCGATATCGGCGCGCCGGTAGACCAGCAACGGTGAATGCCGGCGAACTGTGTCGGCGGCCCCGATCGGCAGCATGCCGTGGCCGGCGAAGAGGCGCTCGGACCGGTTGTGTTCCCCGTCGACGTCCTGCAATTTCTCGTCGGGATAGTTCTCGAAGAACACCGCATCCAGGGCACGGACGGTCGGGATGTCGAGGCCGTCGAACCAGACGACCGGTTCATCGGCACTGGAGTTGTGGTCGTGCCAGTTCCAACTCGGCGTGAGGACCAGATCCCCCCGGTGCATGTCGCAGGCATCACCGTTCACCGTGGTGTAGATGCCATCGCCGCGAAGGATGAACCGGACGGCGGCCGGAGTGTGCCGATGAGCCGGGGCGTGCTCCCGGGCGTTGAGGTACTGGATGGCCCCCCACAGGGTCGATGTCGCGAACGGTTGGCCCAGCAGTCCCGGGTTAGCCAGAGACAGAACGCGCCGGTCCCCGCCCTGCTGGATGTCGACGAGTTCACCGGCGCGCTCGGCATGTTCGAGCAGGGTCGACCATTTCCACAGCCAGGGCTTGGTGGCCGGGTCCGGCGACAGCGGCATCAACTGGTCGGCGATGGGCCAGAGCGCTCGTAGGTCGTGCTCTTCCAGGCTTCGATAGAACGCCTCCAACGACTCGGGTGCGGGCCCGGTCCCACTCGGAATCATGGACTACCGCCCCTGTGTCGTTTGCGGAACGCAATTCTGACATGCGGAGCGGAGGTGGGCAAGCAGCCGGCAGCCGGGGCGAATTACGGCTGCAGTACCGCGCCCGTACTGGCCGAGCCGACCGCTGCTGAGTACCTTGCGAACACGCCGGTGCGGTAGTGCGGCTCCGGTGGCCGCCAATCAGTCAGGCGGGCGGCGAAGTCCACGCCCTCCGCCTCGATCGTGCGGGTCTCCACGTCGATGTGCACCACGTCACCCTCGCGCAGGCCAGCCAGCGGGCCGCCCACGGCGGCCTCGGGTGCGATATGTCCGATCATCAGGCCATTGGTCGCTCCACTGAAGCGACCGTCGGTGATCAGGGCGACCGAACTTCCCAGTCCCTCACCGATGATCGCGGCGGTCACCGAGAGCATCTCGCGCATGCCAGGCCCGCCACGGGGCCCTTCGTATCGGATGACGACGACGTCACCTGGCGTGATCCGGCCCTCGATGACTGCCTCGTATGCGTCCTCCTCGCGGTCGAAGACGCGGGCCGGCCCGCGCTGCGAGGTCAAGGTGTGCGCGGTGATCTTCACCACCGATCCCTCCGGCGCAAGATTGCCCTTCAGGACGACCAACCCCCCCTCTGCCCGCAGGGGTTGGTCAAGGCCGACGACGACCTGCTGACCGGGGGTCTCTCGAGTGTCGACGACCTCCGCGGCCATGGACCTGCCGGTCACGGTCAGCGCCTCGCCGTCGAAGAGCTTGCCATCAATCAGCCGCTGCAGGAGCAGGGAAATGCCACCGGCTCGGTGCAGGTCCACTGCGGCGTAGCGCCCACCGGGAAGCAGGTCGCACAACAACGGCGTCTGTCGACTGATCCGGTCGATGTCGTCGATCGTGAAGTCGACGCCCGCCTCCGATGCCAGCGCGAGAAGGTGCAGTGCCGCGTTGGTGGAGCCGCCGCTTGCGGCTGCGGCTGCGGTGGCGTTCTCGAATGCGGTCCTGGTCAGTATCTGACTGGGCCGGATGTCTGCTGCCAGGGCCTGCATGATGAGGTGTCCGGCGCGTTCGGCGGCAGCCTCTTTGGTCGCGTCGACAGCGGGAATGGAATTGAAGCCGGCGGGAGACAGGCCGATGCCCTCCATCACCATCGACATCGTGTTGGCCGTGAACTGACCACCGCAAGCGCCGGCACCCGGACAGGCAACGAGTTCCATCTCCCCGAGCTCGTCCTCCGACAAGGTGCCCGCAGCGACTGCGCCGATCGCCTCGAACATCTCGCCCATCGCCAGGTCCCGACCACGAAAACGGCCGGGCAGGATCGACCCGCTGTAGAGGATCAGGCCCGGACGATCCAGGCGGGCGAGTGCCATTGCGGCGGCCGGGACGGTCTTGTCGCACCCCACGATGCATACCAACGCGTCGAACATGTGGCCGCGAGCGACGAGTTCGATCGAGTCGGCGATCAGTTCGCGGCTCACCAGCGAGGCCTTCATCCCCTCGGTGCCCATCGTCACGCCATCGGAGATGGCGATCGTGTTGACCTCCATGGGCGTTCCCCCAGCGGCACGAACACCCTTCTTGACCTGCTCGGCCAGCGACCGATGGGTCAGATTGCAGGGCATGGTCTCGATCCATGCGTGGAACACGCCGACGATCGGTTTGCGCAGATCGTCGGGTGAGAATCCGGTGCCGTACAGGTAAGCCCGGGCCGCGGCGCGCGATCGACCGTCGTACATCGCGGCGCTGTAGCGTCGTTGGTCGGAGAGCGTTTCCGTCACGATCGATGCCCTTCAGTAGACGCGGGCCAGCAGTCCGCCGTCGACGACCACGTCGATGCCGGTGAGGTAATTGGCCTCGTCGCTGGCAAGGAAAGCCGCCACATTGGCGATATCGCGTGGGACGGCGAAGCGACGGAGCGGATAGCGGTCGGTGATCTCCGTGCGCGCCGCTACCGGGTCGGCTTGATGGTCGAAGAACTCCGCGCCCATGGGGGTGTCGACGTCACCGGGACAGATCGTGTTGCAGCGAATGTTCTCCGGACCGTGAGAGGTGGCCACGGCCCGAGCGAGGGCGCGCAGACCGCCCTTCATCGCTCCGTACGCAGGGAGATCGGGATCGCCGACAATGCCGAGGACCGAAGCGGTGATGAGGATCGCACCGCCGCCCCGCTGCTGCAGATGCGGAATTGCCGCGCGGATGCCCAGATAGACCCCCCGCAGGTTCGTGGCGTGCATGCGGTCCCATTCTGCCTCGGGTGTGTCCTCCAGTCTCGCGAGGAACTGGACGGCAGCGTTGAGGTGGACGACGTCCAGACCGCCGAAGCTCGCGACGGTGTCGTCGATCATCCGGCGGTTGGCGTCATCGGTGGACACATCGGCCGCGACGGCGATCGCCGTGCCGGCGGCCGCCTGGATGGCGCCGGCGGTCGACGCCGCGGCATCACCGTCGATGTCCACACAGGCGACGCTGGCGCCCTCTTCGGCAAAGCGCAGCGCCACTGCTTCGCCGATGCCACGTCCCGCCCCGGTGACGATTGCCGACTTTCCGACCAGCCTCACGCCCGCAACCGCTGCCTCACCAGGCCGCTCGCCGCGACCCGGGCGGCCCTGGTCACGCCGGCTCGGGTCCGGTCCAATTCGGCTCGGCCATGTTCGGTCGAGACGTAGAGCAGCCCGCGGGGGATGACCAGAATGCCCTCGGTCAACAGGGCCTCGGCGAATAGGTGGTAGCCCGCCGGATTGGCGTGCGTCGTCTCGGAATAGCCGGTGACTGCCCGGTCGGCACAAAAGGCGTATCCGGCCGCGCCGATCTGATTGACGGTCAATGGGAAGCCGCCTTCCGCGGCTCCGTCGCGCAGCATCTCGGCGAGCTCGGTCCCGGCCCGTTCCAACTGCGGATAGATCTCGGCGGCGCCGCGCTCCAGTTCCGTGATCGATGCGACTGCTGCCGCGGCGCTGACCGGGTGTGCGTTGGAGGTGCCGATGTGCGCGACGGTGCCACTTGCCACGACGTCCATCACGTCAGCCCGGCCGCACACCGCACTGATCGGGAAGCCGGCGCCGAGCGCCTTGCCGAGCACCGCGAGGTCCGGGTGGACACCGAGCCGTTCCTGGGCACCTCCCAGCGCCAGCCGGAAACCGGTGATGACCTCGTCGAAGATGAGCACGACACCCAACCGACGGGTGAGTTCGCGCACTCCATCGAGATAGCTCTGATCGGCGGTGAAGCAACCTCCGTTCACCGCGACCGGCTCCATGATGACTGCGGCGACGTCATCGGTAAGGGCCTCGCGCAGTGCAGCCAGGTCGTTCCACGGCAGGACCGTGACCGACGAGGAGGCCAGCGGATCTTGCCCCGCCGTCGCCGGGCTGGCGTCCCAGGTCCCTGGATACCCGACGGCCAACGGGTCGAGCCAGCCGTGGAAGTGGCCGAGGAACTTGATGACTCGCCGACGACCGGTTGCGGCACGCGCGATCCGGACTGCCGCATGCACAGCCTCACTGCCGCTGTTGGAGAACACGCAGAGCTCAGCGCAGGGCACTGTTGCGCAGACAGCCTCGGACAGCTCACTCTCCAGCCGGTGACTGGCTCCGTACGTGATCCCCCTCGACAGTTGCCGGTGAACTGCGTCGAGGACCGGGGCAGGCGAATGGCCGTGCAGCATCGGCCCATAGCCGAGCGCGTAGTCCACGTAGTCATTGCCGTCGACATCCCGCAGATATGCGCCGTACGCCTCCTCGAAGGTCAATGGGACGGGCAGTTGGGTGGCCCGGATGGCACTGGCGACCCCGCCGGCCAGCGTGCGCCGCCGCCGCTCGATGGCCGAGTGCGAGGCCGCGTAGCGATCCTGCTGGTCAGGCAGCGCGCTCACCGACACGACACTATGAGGCGCCCCTTCTGCAGTCAAGATTCCTGAACTGCCTGGAAGAACAGCCGGGTATAGTCCGGGCGGTGAACAGTCGCCCTGCTGAGCCCCCCCGCGCTGTCGCCGAGGCGTACTGGGCCGCCGAATGCACTCGTGACCTGGATGCCGTACTCGCCTTCTATCACGAGGACGCTGAAGTCCGGCCGCCGACCGGGCCGCCATTGCAGGGCCACGCCGAGATCGCGACGTTCTACGCCGACGAGATCCGCGACTATCCAGGGCTGGAAGTCGTGATCGTCAACGAGGTCGCCGACGGAGCGCGGGCGGCCCTGGAGTGGGAGGCGGTGCTCACCGATCACCACGGTGGACGGCATGCTTTTCGGGGGGTGAACATCGTGTGGGTCAGGGACGGCAAGTTCGAGCGGGTGCACGCCTACTTCGACCCCACGACCGTCGACGAGACAGCCGAGTGAGTGCGAGCGACGGACAGACCGAGTGGACCGCCTGGCGCGGCCGATGGATCTGGGACAAGGCGCCGGAGGAGACTCACTGGTGGCGGCGTACCGATGCCGAGAGCCACTACGTCTACCTGCGGAAGACCTTCGAACTGCACAGCCCTCTCGCGGTTGCCCACGCTCGAGTGACCTGCGACTCCAGGTATGCGCTATTCCTCAACGGTCACCTGGTGGGCCGGGGCCCGGTCAGGAGCGAGCCCGAGCTGCTCGGCTGGGACGAGGTCGATCTTGGACAGGGACTCGTCCCGGGCGCCAATGTGTTGGTGGCCCTGTGTCGTTACTACGGCACCGCCGGGCCATGGTGGATCCCGGCCGCCGCGCTGGGAACTCTGGGCCGCGGTTCGTTCTGCTTCGAAACCGCGCTGGGCTCAGGTCTGGACGTCGTCAGCGACGACACCTGGCTGGCCGTGCCGGCCCCGTGGGTGCCGAACGCCTGGGCGGGTATGCACTCGTTTCCTCCCGAAATCGTCAATGGGCGCAAGACACCTCAGGGCCTGCACGAGGCGAGCGCGGTCGATTCGCACTGGCAGTGCGCGACAATCCTGTCCGGCCAGCTCGCCGGCACCGTCCTCGATCGCCCGCCCGCGGCGCCGTACATGAGCCCCCAGCGCCGCGAACTCCCCCAGTTGACCTCCGTCGAGCTCGTCCCGGAGCGACTGACTGATTCGATCACCGTCGCATGCATCGCCCAGGACGATCCGTCCGAGACCTGGCACACCGTGCAGATCGCCCCGGACGGTGACCGAACCGCGTCGGTCTGGGATGTCGGTCAGCTGACCCTGGGGCACGTTCGCCTACGGCTGAGCGGGGCGCCCGAATCCGCGGCCGGAACGGTGATCGACGCCGTGGCCGGCGAGGATCTACGGCCCGACGGTCTTCCCGAGATCCGGCCGCGGAACTGGGCTGCCCGCCTCGAGGTCGGGACCACTGGCGAGGAAGACATCAGCTTCTTCGATCCGGTCGGCTTGCGGTATCTGGCAGTTCACCACCAGCCCGGTCTGGACGTCTCGGTCACCGTCGAGGAGGCGATCTACCCGCGTCCGGCCGGCGCCACCTTCGACTGTGACGAGCCGCGACACAACGAATTGTGGCAGGCGGCGGCGCGCACGGTAGATCTCTGCTCTACCGACGCCTTCATTGATTGCCCTGGTCGGGAGCAGCGCGCCTGGATCGCCGACTCCTATGTCCAGATGCTGGTGTCTCTGGTCACCAACCCTGATTGGCGGCTGATCCGGCACCAGCTCGTGTTGACCTCGCAGAGTCGCCTGGCCAGCGGACTCCTGGCTGCCGCGGCTGCCTGCGACTTCGCCCGGGTCGGCCTGACTACTCCCGATTACTCGCTGCACTGGATCCGGGGCCTTGCCGCCTACTGGCGATACTCCGGAGACGAGGCGACGGTGGCGAACCTGCGACCAGTCGCCGAAGGCATCATCGAGCGCTACGAACTCCAGCGCGGGCCAAGCGGGTTGCTCGAGGACTTCCCCGGCTGGGTATTCCTGGACTGGGCGCAGGTGGACCGGGACAGCATCACCGGTGCCCTTGATGCCCTCTACGCGGCGGCGTTGGCCGCCTACGCCGGGTTGCCCGGCGCCCACGACGTCGGCGGTCTGATCGCGAGGACTCGGCAGGGTTTTGAGGCCCTTTGGGACGAAGAACGTCAGGTGTACATCGATGCCATCGGATCCCGTGGACGGAGTCGACGGATCAGTCAGCACACCAACGGCTTGGCGCTGCTGGGTGACCTGGTTCCCAAGCACCGGGCCGCGGCCCTGGTCGACCTCGTCGCGGATCCGACGGCGTCCCCGCTGGGCGGCCGCTTGGTCACGACCATGACGCCGGCGGACGTGAAGGAGGGGACCGGTGCGCCCCAACGGGTGCTGCGATTCCAGTTCGAAGTTCCGGACAACTTCGACACCGAGCGCGATGTTGTCGCCGCACAGCCCTGGTTCTGCAGGTTCCTGCACGAGGCATTCGACCGTCATGACCGGCGTGAGCACATCCTGGCCAGTCTGCTGCGCTGGCAGCTACATCCCGGGGACGGCACGCTGCAGGAGT
>JALZIX010000402.1 GCA_030860025.1 Actinomycetota bacterium | reverse complement strand
TGCGGCGCTCCGAAGACCGCCATCACCGCGTCGCCGACGAACTGCATGACCGTTCCGCCCTCCGCATGGATGGCGCCGTTCATGCTGGCGCGATGTGCGTTGAGCTGGCCGGCCAGGGCGCTGGGATCGGTGCGCTCGGCGATTGCGGAGTAGCCTCGGATGTCGGACATGAGCACGGTGACGTCCAGTCGCTCGGTCTCGCCTACCGCGCGCCCGCCGGCGCGTAGTTGGGCTGCGATTCCGTCGGGCAGGAGCCGGGAAAGCGACTCCCCCTGCTCCTCGCGGTTGATGATCGCCTGCTGGAGGGTCTTCAGCCGGGTCAGGCATTGCTGGTCGCCGGCACTGAGCCCCTCGGCGAGCCGGACGAAGAGCCGCTCGATAGCCGTGGCCACGTCCGCGGGTGTGGTCTTGCCGGCCACCGCGATCGCTTTGATCGGAGTGCCTTCGGCCACGTGGCGCAACAGCTGGTCCTCCTCGGCGCTCAGGTCGCTACGTCGTACCGGCTGAGTGAGCGCGGCCACGATCTTGGGGTCCAGCATCGACCCACCGGCGGCGACTTCCCGTACCGCGCGAGCGAGCTGGTCCCCCTCGGCCACCCGGTCCTTGAGCAGGTAGGCGTATCCGGCAGCGCCCTCGGACAGCAACGCGACTGCGTAGTCGGGGTCGTCGTACTGGCTCAGAATGACGATCCCGGTGCCCGGATGCCGCTTGCGCACCTCCTTGGCCGCATCGATGCCCTCTCTACTGAAGCTGGGCGGCATCCGGATGTCGGTGACCACCACCTGTGGCGCGGTGGCCTCGGCGCCGGCGACCAGACCGTCGTAGTCCGCGGCGGTACCGAGGACCTCGAAGTCGTCCTCCATCTCCAACAGAACCCGCACGCCCTCGCGGACGATGAGATTGTCGTCGGCAAGGAACAGGCCGATCCGTGGACGCTCGATCAACAGTCCTCCGCATCCCCGTGCGCCGGCTCCGGTTGAGTGCGCAAACAAGGCAAGAGTGCGGCATTGCGCCAGTCCGGAACAGAGAGTTGACCCCTGGGTCGGCAGGGGTGCCTGCCTCCCACAGCTTGGCCGGGCTGCACCCGTTGTCACGAGCTGATCCTTGGCGAGACTCTTGGGACAGCCCGGCAACGACAGCGAAAGGACCCCCGATGCGTCGAACGGCGTCAGTCACCTCGGTCTCCTGGATCCCCTCCGAGGCCATCCCCGGACCGATGAAGCTCCCGTTCTCTCTCGGCGTCTCGCATTACGACCCGCCCCCCGAGCCGGTACTCGGCGATCTGGTCGCCATGCGCGATGCCGACCTGTTCCGGTTCGCGAACCGGCTCGAGGGTTGGATCGAGACCGACGATCAAGGACAGATCACCGGGCACGGCTACAGCGGCGGCGGGCTGATCGGCTCGACGACCCTCAGGCTGGGCCGTGCATCGACCACGTTCGCGGCGATTGCGTACCCAGATCTGCAAGCCGCGCCGGAGGTGGGCCCCAGCTGGGTGCGGTTCCGGCAGACCACCGGGGGGCGGACCGGCGCGCCGATGCCCCGGCCAGTGAACCGACCACCGTTCGTGCAGATCAGCGCCCCGACGGCGTGGACGACCCTGGAACTCACACTGCACGCCGACGGCAGCGTCGAAGGCCGGCTGACCGGCGCCAGCCCGTTCCCACGGCATTGGGTGTACGACGACAGTGGAGCACTTGTCGCCAAGAGCGGCATCACCGACTTTTCCGGGTGGAGCAAGGAGTACTTCGGCGACCACAGTCCCTGGGGTGACGTGGACAGCCCAGCCCTGGTGACGGCGGCCGAGACGGCGTTGGAACGTGCCCTGTCGAGCACCATCATGCGTGGTGGCGCCAAGCCGCGGATTCGGAAGCTGACCGAGGGTGCCGAGCTCGTCCGGCAGGGCGAACCGGGTTCTGAGTTGTTCCTGCTGCTCGATGGCGTGCTCGAGGTGCTGGTGGACGGGGAGCCGGTTGCGGAACTGGGACCCGGCGCGGTGGGCGGAGAGCGGGCCCTCTTGGAAGGTGGAACCCGTACCTCCACGCTGCGCGCACGGACCAAGGTCCGGGTCGCGGTCGCCAGCGCAGAGCAGGTGGACATCGAGGCGTTGCGGGAACTTGCCGAGGGACACCGCCGCGAAGAACAGACCACCCCCAAAACGACCACGTGAGGATTGACCTGTGCGGGGTGCGCGGATCGACACCGGCACCGGGGCAGGAGTTCGTCCGGTACGGCGGGAACACCTCCTGCGTCGCGCTGGCCCATGACGGGGCCGATCCGACGCTCCTCCTCGACGCCGGCACTGGCCTTTCCCGGGTAAGCCGACTGCTGGACGGTCGACCGTTCCGCGGCACGATCCTGCTCGGGCACCTGCACTGGGACCACACGCATGGGCTGCCGTTCTTCCGGTCAGGTGATCAAGAGGGAGCCGACGTACGCCTGCTGGTGCCGGCGCAGGAGGGCGGCACTGCTGAGGCGCTGCTGGCTCGAGCAATGTCACCGCCGCACTTCCCGATCACGCCTTCCCAGCTGCGTGGGTCCTGGTCCTTCGAGTACATCGACAAAGGGCCCGCGGCGATCCAGGGCTTTGAGGTGCTGGCTCGCGAGATTCCACACAAGGGTGGCCGGATGTTCGGCTACCGGGTCAGCGAGGGCCAGCACACGATCGCGTACCTCTCCGACCACCATCCGTATGCGCTGGGCCCCGGACCGGACGGATTCGGTCCGTACCACGAAGCAGCACTCGCACTCGCGAAGGACGTCGACGTCCTGATCCATGATGCGCAGTACACGGCGGCGGAGTTTCCGGCGCGGCGTACGTGGGGGCACTCGACGGTCGACTATGCCGTCGGCTTGGCGGCGGCGGCGGGAGCGGGGCGCTTGGTGCTCTTCCACCACGATCCGCGCCGTACCGACGCCGAACTGGATGACATCGCTCGGTCGCTGGAGTCAGCCCCGGTCCCGGTCACCATCGCCCGAGAGGGCACGTCCGTCCCAGTCTCATCAACATCGTGAGCACCTGGGGTTGAGTCCCACTGCATCGGAGACGCTCATGATCATCGGCCGTCCGGTGGTCGACTGGTCGTGACGAACCCGTGGACGAAGTCGGCGAGGGTGGTCGGCCTGACTCCGTACTGGCTGGCCAACTGCGACATGTCCATCGGCGAGTCGTAGGTGTTTAGCGCACTCAGCAGCGGAGTGATCACCTCTGGCAGGCCAGGGACTGGCTCGCCAGGCTCGACCGTGCGCACCGGTACTTCACGGCCCAGCTCGTGCTCGAAGGCGGATACGGCATCTCGCCAAGTGACCGGCTCTGGACCGCCGATGAACAATGTCTGACCCTGAGCATCTGGATGATCCAGCGCTGCAACCGCGTATGCGGCCACATCAGTGGCGGCGATCATCGAGTGCCGCCGCCG
>JALZIX010000399.1 GCA_030860025.1 Actinomycetota bacterium | reverse complement strand
GCAGGACGACCCAAGCCCACACCAGCCCTGCTACAGGCGCGCGTACTTCAGCCACACCCTGGTCACATGCCGGGATCGAGATCTGGCTCGCGGACGAGTCCGGTTCGGTGCGCGCAGTCGATCGCAGCGGGAGCGAATCCGGTTAGGGCGTCCAGCCCAGCCAGGTCCCGCCGGCATTGATCGCAGTCCACCACAACAGACCGTTGGCAAGCGGCACCAGCGGGGTGGCAAGCGGCTGCCGTCGGGCGGTGCGCACCAGCAGGAGAACCGCAGCCACCCACAGCCCGACCAGCACCACGATCGCCCACAGCGGGGCGACCAGCCCGCTTGACAACGTGAACCAGCCCACCACCACTTGCAGCGCCCAGGCGAGAACCACCGCGATGACCACCAGCACCCGCCGCAGCGGGCTCGGGTCGTCGCTTCGTGAACCCTGCATCCCCACCGCCACGCCAGACGTTCCGGGGGTCAAGTGCGGGGCGGGCGGCGAGGCAGGTCCGGGGGCGTCATACCCTCGGCGTCCCATGACAGCCCGTCGCCAGTGCGCCTGCTTTGCTTGCCCCGGGCCAGCCAGCCATCGACGAACAGTCGCTCTTGGTCCTCGAGCCCATTGACGAGGTCGGGGGGTGGCTGAGCCCCGACGTACGCGACACGAGGGTCGTGGCTGAGGACGTCGAAGGTGGCCTCGTCCTGACGCACCACGAACACGCGCGCTGAAATCTGGTGGACGACCTCACCGACCGGTTCGCGCGCGTCGCGAAGGACGACCAGAGCCTCACCATCGAGCATGTTTCAGCATAGGTTCGCCTCGGCCGGACCGTCAAAGGGCAGCCTCGGCCGGACCGTTTGACTTTGGTAGCACAGAGGTTGACACTGGTGTGCAGTAGTCACACATGAGGCGGGCTCGGTGTGGCTCCACGGCGGATGCAAAGGCGGACAAATGGCCGGGGATATTGACGTGCGCGAACGCTTGGTGCTGGTTCCTTCCACCAGCGAGGCCCAGGAGGTGGCGGCCGCAGTCGAGCAAGTCACAGGACACGTCCTGCACCAGTACGGACCAGAGGTCTTGGTGGTCCAGGTTGAGGCAGCCGACGAAGCCGAGATGGCGGCGGCCCTTCCCGGTGATGCCGCACCCGCCGCGCCCGAGGACATCTCCGGGTCGGCGCTCGAGCGGCTGAGCGAGACCGAACGCCTGGGGTTTGAGGCGCTGGCGGTGCGCTTGTCGCAGGACTACCAACAGTCGAAGGCCTCGAGGAGGTTCCAAGGGGAGTCCTGGGACACCGACGAAGCGCAGACTCCCGGGTGCGTGGAGTTCGTTTCCGCCGACGCCCCGGCGCAGGCGCCGGGCCAAGAGGCCGGAGCGGCCGGGGCTCCCCTGAGTCAGCGGCTGCAAGGCAGTGTGGCGGTGGGGCTGGTCATCGTCGAGGGTCCCAGCGCGGACCTGCAGTTCTCGGCGGCACAACGAGCGACCATCGTCGCCGAGACGCAGAACGGGCTCAGCTGGCTGGGGGCACAGAACCCGAGCGGGGCAGTGACGTGGCATTGGGACATCAACGTCGTCCGGCTGACGGTTCCCGGTACCGCGCCCGCCTCGGACAACGAGAGCCGCTTTCGTGACCCGGCATTGGCGGCGCTCGGCTTCGGGGCCGGCCACGCCGGCTCGCGCGCGTACGCCGAGTCCCTTCGCACGCGACTGGGCACCGACTGGGCCTTCGTGGCGTTCTTCACTCAGTACCCGGTCAACCACTTCGCCTACGCGTTCATCGGCGGACCGCACATGGTCATGGATTACGACAACGACGGGTGGGGACCGGCCAACATCGACCGGGTCTTCGCGCACGAGACCGGGCACATCTTCAACGCACCCGACGAGTACGCCTCGAGTGGCTGCAACTGCGGAGGGGCGTGGGGCTTCTACGGCCAGCCGAACGGGAACTGCGAGAACTGCGCCCCCGGCGGAGGCGTGGCCTGCATCATGCGCTCCAACGATTGGGCGATGTGCGAGTTCACCCCGTGGCACTTCGGTTTTCAGATCAATCCTCCCAACCTGCTCGTCAACAACTTCGGTTATGACGCCGGCGGCTGGCGGGTGGATCGGCATCCTCGGCTCATGGCCGACACCAACGCCGACGGCCGGGCGGACATCGTGGGGTTCGGCAACGCCGGGGTCTACGTCTCGCGGGCGCAGGCTGATGGGTCCTACGGCGTCCTGCAGCTGGTGGTCGACAACTTCGGCTACACGGCCGGCGGTTGGCGGGTGGATCAGCATCCTCGGTTCCTGGCCCGCACCAACCCCGACCGCCAGGCGGACATCGTGGGGTTCGGTAACGCCGGGGTGTATGTGTCGCGCGCCAAAGCGGACGGCAGCTACGCGGCACCGCAGCTGGTGGTCGACAACTTCGGCTACACGGCTGGAGGTTGGCGGGTTGACCGCCATCCGAGGTTCTTGGCCGACACCACCGGCGACGGCCAGGCGGACATCGTCGGGTTCGGTAACGCCGGCGTGTACGTGTCGCGGGCGCAGCCCGACGGGTCGTATGGCCCCCTGCAGCTGGTGGTCGACAACTTCGGTTATGACGCCGGCGGTTGGCGGGTGGACCGCCACCCTCGCTTCTTGGCTGACACCACCGGCGACGGACGGGCGGACATTGTCGGCTTTGGCGATGCTGGTGTCTACGTGTCGCGCGCCAACGCCGACGGCACCTTCACCGCACCACAGTTGGCTGTCACCAACTTCGGCTACGTCGCCGGCGGCTGGCGGGTGGACCAGCATCCGCGACTGCTGGCCGATACCAACGGCGACGGGCGCGCCGATGTCGTCGGCTTCGGCAACGCCGGTGTCTGGGTGTCCCGACTCTGACCGAACCGTTGCTTACCGGCGCCTGAAGAGGCGCCGGATGGTTCGGCTCAGCACGTTGCCCCGTGGCTGCGGTTGGGCAGCTGGTGTCGGCGGGGTCCGATCGCTCCTGGCCGCCGCGCCGGCCTTGTGCAGCCCAGTCAGGCCTTCGCAGTCGCGGTCGAAGACCGTCAGACGCACGGACGCCGCTCGACCAAGGAACGCCAGCGCGGACTCCGGCAGCGGCACATGGGTGACGGCCAGCGGCTCGCCTGCAGGCTCAGGTGGTCGCGACACCCACGGTCACCGCCGGTCACCGCCGTCGTGCCGAGCCCTGGCAGCATGACAACCCCATCTTGGCCCTCCACCGGCGCCCGAGTGAACGGAACCGAGTGCAGACCTGGGCGGTTGTCAGCGGCCCCGCTAGCCAGCGCGACAGCGGCACGCAGCGGCGCAGGCGCCACCAATGC
>JALZIX010000386.1 GCA_030860025.1 Actinomycetota bacterium | reverse complement strand
GCATTGTGCGTACGGCGGGACTCGTGGCGGCTGCGGGGATCGTGCTCACCAGCCTGACTCCGGCGCAGGCGGCAGACCCCGGATCGGCGCGGTTCGCGAGCTTCAACGCGTCTCTCAACCGGTCGGCCGAAGGCCAACTCATCACCGATCTTTCGACACCCAACAATGCGCAGGCGGCCAATGTCGCCGAAATCATCCAGCGAATCGCGCCGGACGTCCTGCTCATCAACGAGTTCGACTTCGACCCCGCCGGAACGGCCCTGGCGCTGTTCCAGGACAACTACCTCTCCGTGCCGCACAACGGTGCACCGGCCATCGACTACCCGTACTCCTTCACTGCGCCCTCCAACACCGGGGTGCCCTCGGGCTTCGACCTCGACAACAGCGGCAGTGTCGGTGGTCCTGGGGACGCATTCGGCTTCGGTTTCTTCCCCGGGCAGTTCGGCATGGCCGTCTATTCCAAGTTCCCGATCAACGTGGACGCCATCCGGACCTTCCAGACGTTCCTGTGGAAGGACATGCCGGGCGCGCTCCTGCCGGATGACCCCGCGACGCCCGCGCCGGCCGACTGGTATTCCGCGGCTGAGCTCGAGGTCTTCCGGCTCTCCTCCAAGAGCCACTGGGACCTGCCCATACAAATCGGCCCGCATACGGTGCACTTCCTGGTGAGTCACCCCACCCCGCCGGTCTTCGACGGCGCTGAGGACCGCAACGGCACGCGCAACTTCGACGAGATCCGGCTGTGGGGCGACTACATCACCCCTGCCGACAGCGGCTACATCTACGACGACGATGGCGTGTACGGCGGCCTGCCGGGCGGTGCCCACTTCGTCATCGCCGGTGACCAGAACTCCGACCCGCTGGATGGCGACAGCATCCCGGGCGCGATTCAACAACTGCTCAACGACCCCAGAGTCAACACCAACCGGACGCCATCCTCCATCGGGGCGGTGCAGGCCTCGCGTCAGCAGGGCGGCATCAACGAGACTCATCTGTCACCGCACCGCAACGACACCGCTGACTTCTCCGACACCCAACCGGGAAACCTGCGCGCCGACTATGTGCTGCCCTCTACGAGCCTGTCGATCCGGTCGACCGGGGTGTTCTGGCCACCGACATACAACACGCTGCACCGGCTGGTTTATGACCCGAGCTTCCCATTCGGCGTAGCCAGCTCCGATCACCGACTTGTTCGCGCGGACCTACAACTCCGTACCTGACACCGACGATCGCTGACCGGCGACCCCGCCGTCCGCGGTAGGCACGGGGACGTCCTAGCGTCTAGGGCGTGACTGACCGGAGCGGGGTACGGCTGGCCGAGCTGACCACGCTGCGAACCGGCGGCCCCGCCGCGCATGCCACCGCGGCCGAGACGGACGACGAACTCGTCGATGCCGTCCGCGCTGCCGATACGACCGGTCGACCGATGCTGCTGATCGGCGGCGGGTCGAACCTCGTGGCGCCAGATGCAGGGTGGCCCGGCGATGTGATCCTGATCCGGAGTCGGGGAATCGAGGACGTTCGCGGGGTGGGCCAGGACGTCCACGTACGAGTCGAGGCTGGTGAGCCCTGGGACGAGGTCGTGGCGAGATCGGTTGCTGCGGGCTGGTCCGGTCTGGAGAGCCTGTCCGGAATCCCGGGTCGGACCGGTGCGACGCCGGTGCAGAACGTCGGGGCCTACGGTCGAGAGGTCGCCGATTCGATCAGCGGGGTGGAGGTCTTCGACCGCGACACCGGCCACCGGACGAACCTCGCGGCGGCGGCCTGCCGCTTCGAGTACCGGGACAGCCGGTTCAAGCACACCGAACGCTTCGTGGTGCTGGCGGTGCGGTTCCACCTTCGGCGCTCGCTTCACTCGGCGCCGATCCGCTACGTCGAGTTGGCGGCCCGGCTCGGCGTAGAAGTGGGCGACCGGGCGCGGACTGAGGACGTACGAGCTGCGGTGCTCGAGTTGCGTCGGAGCAAGGGGATGGTGCTCGACCCGGCTGACCACGACACATGGAGCGCTGGGTCCTTCTTCACCAACCCGGTCCTGCCCCCCGCGGCATATCTCGCTTTCTCCGAACGTGCCCGGGCTCATCTCGGGCCTACCGCCGATTGGCCCGCCTACCCCGATCCGAAGGGACGCAAGCTGTCGGGCGGATGGCTGATCGAGCAGGCCGGATTCTCCAGGGGCTATGTCCGCGGACCAGCCGCCTTGTCCGGTAAGCACGCGCTAGCGCTGACAAACCTGGGTTCGGCCACGACCGCCGACATCCTCGCGTTGGCCGCGGAGATCACCGAGCGGGTCGAGTCGATCTTCGGTGTCCGGCTGCAACCCGAGCC
>JALZIX010000362.1 GCA_030860025.1 Actinomycetota bacterium | reverse complement strand
GCCCCGGCCGGGTATCGGGCGCGAACACCGCTAGGTTGCACGAGGACATATCCCGTGGAAGGGGCAACCGAGTGGCCAAAGTCATACTGGATGACGTCGGGAAGGTGTACGACGACGGCACCCGAGCCGTGACCGGCTTGACCCTGGAGATCCAGGACGGCGAGTTGCTGGTCTTGGTCGGCCCCTCCGGATGTGGCAAAACCACCGCACTTCGGATGGTGGCCGGGCTGGAATCGATCAGCGAAGGCACGGTCAAGATCGGCGAGAAGGTGGTCAACGGTGTTCCCTCCCGCGACCGCGACCTGGCCATGGTGTTCCAGAGCTATGCCCTCTATCCGCACTTGAAGGTGCGCGACAACATCGCTTTCGGGCTCCAATTGCGCAAACTACCCAAGGCTGAGGTGAACCAGCGGGTCGAAAAGGCTGCCCAGACGCTAGGCCTGGTGGACATGCTGGAGAAGCGCCCGCGAAATCTGTCCGGTGGTCAGCGCCAGCGAGTGGCCATGGGCCGGGCGATCGTCCGCGAGCCACAGGCCTTTTTGATGGACGAGCCGCTGTCCAACCTCGACGCCAAGCTTCGGGTGCAGATGCGGGCCGAGATCGCCCGGCTGCAGCGTGACCTCGACGTCACCACGATCTATGTCACCCACGACCAGACCGAAGCGATGACGCTGGGGGACCGGGTGGCGGTGATGAAGAAGGGCATGCTTCAGCAGGTGGCCGCTCCACAGGAGCTCTACGACCGGCCGGACAACGTTTTCGTTGCCGGCTTCATCGGCTCGCCGGCGATGAACCTGTTCATGGGGACGTTCAGCCAGCCGCAGGGCGAGGGTGCTCTACAGCTCCAGGTCGGAGGTCAGCGCCTGGCCGTCGGACCGGAGTTGCTCTCGCGTCGCCCCGACGTGCGGCGCTATCTCGATCGGCAGGTCATCGTCGGCATCCGGCCCGAGGACATGAGCGACGCGGCCCTGACCCTTGGCGACAACAATGCACTGCTGCAGGCCAACGCAGACCTGGTCGAGGCAATGGGCTCCGATGTGCTGGTCCACTTCGCCCTCGACGCGCCACAGGTCGTCACCGAGGACACCCGGGAACTCGCCCGTGACCTCGGCGAGGATCCGCAGGCCAACGCCGATGCAGGGACCGTCATGGTCGCCCGATTCAATCCGCGCACCGCCGCGCGGGAAGGTGCCCCGATTTCCGTCGCGGTGGACACCGAGCGGTTGCACGTCTTCGATCCCGAGACCGGCAAGTCGGTCTGGGGTGACGGGCAACCCTCTGCAGGACAGCAGGAGCGGGGTTCCCTGCTTGGGGAGCACGCCACACAGGAGGGAAGAGAATGAATCGCACGACTCGTATAGCTGCGGGGGCTGCAGCCTTCGCGTTGCTGGTCGCCGGTTGCGGCGGCGGAGACGACGGCGGAGGCGGCGATGTCGCCGAACCCGGATCGCTGGAGGGCGAGACCATTGAGGTCGCCGCCGTCTGGACCGGCGCGGAACAAGAGGCCTTGGAAGCTGTGCTGGCCGGGTTCACCGAGCAGACCGGCGCCGAGGTTACATTCACCTCGACCGGTGACGACATAGCGACCGTGCTCGGGACCAGGATCGCCGGCGGGGACCCGCCGGACGTTGCGATCCTGCCCCAGCCGGGGCTGCTGAACCAGTTCGTGGAGGACGGCTCCCTTCAGCCGCTCAGCGAAGAGGTCAGCGCGGCGGTGGACGAGAACTTCAGCGCGGTCTGGAAGGACCTCGGCTCGGTTGACGGCGAGCTGTACGGCGTCTGGTTCAAGGCCGCCAACAAGTCCACGGTCTGGTACAACACCGGAGTCTTCAGTGACGCCGGCGCCGAGGTGCCGGCAGATCTCGAGGGCTTCGTCGAGACCGCGCAGACCATCGCCGACTCGGGCGTCACGCCGGTTTCAGTTGCCGGAGGCGACGGCTGGACGCTGACCGACTGGTTCGAGAACGTCTACCTGCGGGTGGCCGGACCGGACATGTACGACCAGTTGACGGCGCACGAAATTCCGTGGACTGACCCGTCGGTCATCACGGCTCTGGAGACATTGGCCGAAATGTGGGGCAACGGTGATCTGGTCGCCGGTGGCGGATCGGGGGCACAGCAGGTGCTGTTCCCCGACTCTGTCGAAGCTGTGTTCTCCGACGAGCCGGAAGCGGCAATCGTCTACGAGGGCGACTTCGTGGCCGGTGTCATCGCCGATTCGACCAACGCAGTGGTCGGCGAGGATGCCGACTGGTTCCCGTTCCCCTCGATCGAGGGATCCGAGGAGTCGGTCGTCGGTGGTGGTGACGTCGCAGTCGCACTGACTGACAGTGAGGCTGCCATGACCCTGCTCGAGTACCTCGCCACCGCCGAGGCGGCCGAGATCTGGGCGGAGATCGGCGGCTACATCTCGCCGAACACCAACGTCGACACCGGGGTCTACCCGGACGACACGACCAGGGCCATCGCTGAGGCACTTGTCGGCGCGGGAGACAACTTCCGGTTCGACATGTCCGACCAGATGCCACCCGCGTTCGGCGGTACTCCAGGTCAGGGCGAATGGGCCATTCTGCAGGACTTCCTCGCAGATCCGACCAGTGTCGATGCCACGGCTGCAGCTCTGGAAGCCGCCGCCGCCGAGGCCTACGACGCATAGGAGTTCCATCAATGACTGAGGACGAGCCCGGGTTGCGCGACGAAGGACAGGTGGCAACCGCAGGGGGAGCGGCTGCCGTCAACCCCCCAGACAAGCAACCCGGGCTCGGCCGAAGTTGGTGGTCGCTGGCTTACCTGCTGCCGGCCCTCTTCCTGCTGTCGGTCGTGGTGCTTTATCCGATCCTCTACACGACCGTGCGCAGCATGTTCGACGCCCAAGGGGACAGCTTTGTCGGCCTCGAGAACTACACCGACATGTTCACCGACCCGGCGACTCTCATCTCCATCCGCAACAACGCGATCTGGGTGGTGGTGGCGCCGATCATCGTGACCACCCTGGGCCTGATCTTCGCCGTGCTCACCGAACGCATCCGCTGGGCGTCGGTATTCAAACTGTTGGTGTTCATGCCGATGGCGATCTCTTTCGTCGCCGCGGGCATCATCTTCCGGCTGGTCTATCAGGCCGACCCAGATCAGGGCGTGGCCAATGCCTTGATCGTCAGCGTGCACGACATTTTTGCTGAATCCTCGGCCTACCCCGGCGCCGGACCCCGTGACGAATCGGTGCTCTCCCCAGCAGACGGCGGCTTCGAGACCAGCGACACGTTCGGTACGGGCGACGCCGTCGCGATCGGCCTGGTGGGCTTCGCTCCCAACGATGTCGACCCGGCTGCACAGCCAGCCAGTGAGCCCGCTGGTGGCGACACACTGAGCGGCGTCGTGTGGCTGGACTTCGCGCAGGGTGGCGGCGGTGAACAGGGCATGATCGACAACGACGAACTCGGATTGCCCGATGTTCAGGTACAGGCAATCCAGGACGGCACCGTGATCGCGACTACCGAAACGCAAGCCGACGGCTCTTTCCAGTTCGCTGAGCTGGCCGACGGCAGCTACACGCTGGCGTTGCCCAGGGACAACTTCCGCGAGCCGTTCAACGGACTGGACTGGCTCGGGCCCGCGCTGATCACCCCGGCGATCATCGGAGCCTACGTATGGATCTGGGCAGGTTTCGCGATGGTTCTGATCGCCGCTGGCCTCGCCGCCATCCCTCGGGATGCCTTGGAGGCCGCCCGGGTGGACGGCGCGACCGAGACCCAGGTGTTTCGGCGAGTAACGATGCCGCTGCTGGCGCCGGTTCTTCTCGTGGTCCTGGTGACCCTGGTGATCAATGTCCTGAAGGTGTTCGACCTGGTGTACATCATCGCGCCCGGGTCGGTTCAGGATGACGCCAATGTGCTGGCACTGCAGATGTATCGGGTGTCGTTCGGCGGGGCTGACGACCAAGGGCTAGGCAGCGCCTTGAGCGTGCTGCTGTTCCTACTCGTGTTGCCGGCCATGGCATTCAATATCAGACGATTCCGCCGGGAGCAGTCGTGACCATCGTTACCGAAGATCGCCCCGCGCCGCAGGAGGAGCTGGCGCGACAAGCCCTCGGTGCTCCACGACGCGGTTTGGCCAGCCGGATCGCGTCCAGGACCGGCGGCGGATTCGTCCAAGTCCTGTTGGTCTTGATCGCCATCTTCTGGACGGTTCCGACGATCGGGTTGTTCGTCTCGTCGTTGCTCGGTTCGCAGAGCGGCGGCAGTGGCTGGTGGAGTTTCCTGCTGCAGCCGGCAGAGCTCAGCTTGGATAACTACTCCAACCTGCTCGGAAACGACGACCTGATCGGCTCGTTCTTCAACACCGTGCTGATCACGGTTCCGTCCACGCTCGGGGTGGTTCTGGTCGGCTCGCTGGCGGCGTATGCCTTCGCCTGGATGAACTTCTGGGGCCGGGACTGGATTTTCCTGATCGTGATCGGGCTGCTCGTCGTCCCGGTCCAGGTTGGTTTGATCCCGATCGCGGAGTTGTACGGTCAGTTGGGCATATTCGGCAGCATCCCTGGCGTTGTGCTCTTCCACATCGCGTTCGGGCTGCCGTTCGCAATCTTCCTGCTACGCAACTTCTTCGCTGGGATTCCGCGGGATCTCCTCGAGGCTGCGCGGATGGACGGCGCCAGCGAGTGGACCATCTTCCGGAAAGTTGTATTGCCGCTGGGCCTGCCGGCCATCGCGTCGTTGGCGATCTTCCAGTTCCTCTGGGTGTGGAATGACTTCCTGATCTCGCTGGTGTTCGCCGGTCGTGATGTGCAGCCGCTGACGGTTTTCCTCCAATCGCAGACCCGGCAGTTCGGGGAGAGCATCGACGTGCTGGCGCCGGGGGCGTTCCTGTCGGTGATCGTGCCGCTGATCGTGTTCTTCGCCTTCCAGCGCTACTTCGTGCAGGGGACGTTGGCCGGCTCGGTCAAGTGATTCGGTCGTCGGCCCCATCGCCGGGAGGGCGCTAGGGAAGTCGGGTCGCT
>JALZIX010000350.1 GCA_030860025.1 Actinomycetota bacterium | reverse complement strand
GGTCCGGACGCTGAAGGCGATGGGGTATCGCTGCGGGATCGTCAGCGGTGGTTTCACCCAGATCACCGACCGCCTCGTTACCCGGCTCGATCTCGACTTCTCGGCGGCGAACACCCTCGAGGTCGTGGACGGGAGGCTCACCGGTCGGTTGGTCGGCGACATTTTGGATCGGCGCGGAAAAGCGGAGGCCTTCAAGCGCTTTGCCACGGAGTTCGGCATTCCGCTCAGCCAGACGGTCGCGGTGGGAGACGGTGCGAACGACATCGACATGCTCGCGGCGGCTGGGTTGGGCGTCGCGTTCAACGCCCGGCCGTTCGTACGGGACCAGGCCCATGCTGCGCTGAATCAGCCCTACCTCGACGCCATCCTCTTCGTGCTGGGGATAAGCCGTGCAGAGGTGGAATCCCTGGACCAGCCTGCGAACTGAAGGGCAGCGGTCGAGAACTCAACCTAGCCTGATCCCGGCGGCTCGGAACTCCTCGATGGCGGCCGTGCTGCTCTCCTTGGCGACGCCCGCGATCAAGTCGGTCAGCACCCGGGTGCGGAAGCCCAGGCGCGCCGCGTCAAGGGCCGTCTGCCGGACACAGTAATCAGTGGCTATTCCGGCGATGTCCACCGCGCCCACGTCGCGGTCGGTCAGCCACTGCTGCAGTCCTACCCCAGCCAAGATCGGTGGCTGGGCTCCGCCGGGCCGCTCCACTCCTACCCCAACCAAGATCGGTGGCTGGGCTCCGCCCGGCTGTTCCAGTGACTGACCGGCCAGTTTCGCCTCGAACCCGGAGTACGCAGCGGCGTACTCGCCCTTGTCGAAGACTGCTGTGAGGAACGAGGTGTCGAGGTCGGGATGCAACTCCACGCCGAGAGTGCCGACGACGCAATGCGGTGGCCACGACAAGGTGAAGTCTGGCTGGTCGGCGAAATGGTCTCCGGGGTCGATGTGATGATCCCGGGTGGCGATGATGTGGTCATAGGTGGCGGCCGATTCGTGAAGGTACGCCGTGACGGCCGAGGCGACCGCCGATCCGCCGGCAACAGCGAGGCTGCCTCCCTCGCAGAAGTCGCGCTGCACGTCCACGATCAACAGGGCAGTCGATGGAGCCTGGCTTTGTGAGCTCATCCTTCAAAGCCTATGAACTCAGTGTCGATGGCCGGTTCGCCCCGGGACAACTTCAATCCTTCGGCGGGGAGCGTCTCCATGACGTGGCGGTGATGGTTCCGAGCGCTGTCCAGCCGCGACTGCGGCGACATCTGTGAACTCGTGCGCGCACCCGCGACCATGAGCGGAATCTGCAACGCGCGATCAGCTTCCCGAACCCCCATTCGGGCCGGGCTTCCAACGACTTCGGTGGTCATGACGCCGTGCTTGTTGTGTCGCCGGACCGCCGACTTCCGCCCTCCGAGGGACGGCTTGCCGCTCGAGACCTTGGCCACCGGGCGTCCGTCGACCTCCACCAACTTGTAGACCAGGCCGGCAGTAGGCGCTCCTGATCCGGTGACCAGGGCCGTACCGACTCCGTAGCCGCTGACGGGTGCTGCGGCCAGGGCAGCGATCGCGTACTCGTCGAGGTCGCTGGTCACGACGATCCGAGTCTCGATCGCGCCCAGTGAGTCGAGCAGTTTGCGCGCCTCCACGGCCAGGGAGCCGAGGTCGCCGGAGTCGAGCCGGATGGCACCGAGTTGCGGACCCGCGGCGCGCACGGCAGCGCGGATCCCCTCCCGTACGTCGTAGGTGTCGACCAGCAGGGTGGTCTGCAGGCCAAGCGCGGCGACCTGCGCAGCGAAAGCGGCTTCCTCGCTGTCGTGCACGAGGGTGAAGGCATGGGCGCTCGTGCCGCTGGTTGGTACCCCGTACCGAGCCCCAGCCTCGAGGTTGGACGTTGCGGCGAAGCCGACGAGATAAGCCGCTCTGGCGGCCGCGACTGCTGCTCGCTCGTGTGTCCGCCGTGAACCCATCTCGATGCACGGCCGGTTTCCCGCGGCACCGACCATGCGAGCGGCGGCGGACGCGATGGCGGTGTCGTGATTGAGGACCGAGAGCACCAGCGTCTCGAGGAGAACCGCCTCCGCGAAACTGCCCGACACAGTGAGGATGGGCGATCCAGGAAAATACAGCTCGCCCTCGGCGTAGCCCTCGATGTCCCCCATGAACCGATGCGCAGCAAGCCATTCCAGGGTGGCGGAATCCACGATCGCCTTGTCACGCAGTTCCACGATCTCCGGCTCACCGAAGCGAAAAGCCTCGATGGCTTCGATCAGGCGGTCCGTGCCTCCGACGACTCCGTAGCGCCGGCCCGAAGGCAGGCTTCGGGCAAAGACTTCGAAGACGCACTGTCGCTGCGCGGTGCCATCGTGCAGGGCGGCCGAGAGCATGGTCAGCTCGTAGCGGTCGGTCAGCAGCGCTGTGGACACAGCTGGGCAGCGTAGGGGAGCCGCGCTTCAGGTGGACGAGGCAGAATGGAATCGTGAGTGAGACCCTTGCACCGGAGCGGAGCGGGGATGTCGTCGTCGACGAGGCCGAGGAAACCGACCGCCCATGGGTGACGGTCGTGTGGAACGACCCGGTGAACCTCATGAACTACGTCACGTACGTCTTTCAGAAGCTCTTCGGGTACGACGAGCCGACCGCGACGAAGCTCATGCTCCAGGTCCATAACGAGGGCCGGGCGATCGTCAGCTCCGGCGCGAAGGAGCGGATGGAGTCCGACACCTCGCGGCTGCACGCATACGGGCTCTGGGCCAGCTATCAGCGAGACTCGTGAGACCGTTCCAATGGCAGGGCGACCGGCTGGTTGCCGATCTCGATTCGCACGAGGCCCAGCTGCTCAAACAGCTCGTCGGTGAGATCCAGGAGCTGCTTAGCGTCGAGGCACCCAGCGCCGTCGCCTCGGCGAGCGGATCCGTCGTCGACCCGGTTGCCGAGCGGTTGCTCCCCGACGGGCACCGCGACGACCCGGAGCTGGCGGCGGACTACCGCTCGTTGACCGAGGAAGGGCTGCGCCGCGACAAGCTCGCCGATGCCGCCGCAGTCCTGGACAGCATCGGCCAGGACGGGGGTCGAGTCGACATCGATGCAGAGGCAGCACAGGCTTGGCTACGCACCCTCAACGACGTCCGGCTGGGAATCGGCGTACGGCTGGACGTACAGGAGAGTGACGATCCTCTTGAGCGGGTCGAGGAAACCGGGGATGTCCGTTGGGCGGCCTACTCGTGGCTGACTGCTGTGCAGGGTCTGCTCGTCGATGTCCTGGCGAGCCCGCGCGAACGCTCGACCTAGACTCGGCCGGTGCTTCGGATCGCGCAGGGGTTGGTCGACGAAATTTGCACTCACGCTCGCCGGGACCACCCTGACGAGGCTTGTGGGGTGATCGCCGGTCCTGCTGGCAGTGATCGTCCTGAGCGCTTCATCCCGATGCTGAACGCGGCCCGCTCGCCCACCTTCTACGAATTCGACTCCGGTGACCTGCTCAGGCTCTACCGCGACATGGATGACCGAGACGAAGAGCCGGTCGTCATCTACCACTCGCACACCGCCACCGAGGCCTACCCGTCCCGGACGGACATCAAGCTCGCGACCGAGCCCGGTGCGCACTACGTCCTGGTGTCCACCCGGGAGCAGGGCAACGACGAGGATCCGACCGAGTTCCGCTCGTACCGAATCCTTGACGGTGTCGTCACCGAAGAAGCCGTCGAGATCCTCTGACCTGACCTGACTTGACCGGTCCGGAATTGAACCGGCCAGTCCCGTCGTTACTCCCTATAGGCGACAATCCAGCTCCGCTAACCGAGGAGAACCTTTCGCATGGCCATCGACGTCCGCATCCCCACGATCCTGCGCTCGCACACCGGCGGTGAAAAGACGGTGCAGGCAACCGGGGACAGCCTCAGTGCGCTCATCGACGACCTGGACTCGAGGTATTCGGGGATCAAGGGCCGCCTCATCTCAGCGGACGGGGCGCTGCATCGCTTCGTCAACGTCTACGTCAATGACGAGGACGTACGGTTCACCGGCGCATTGGAGACGCCGCTCAAGGACGGCGACTCGGTCACCGTGCTGCCAGCCGTCGCCGGAGGCTGAGCCAGCGCCCCGGCTCAGACGAGTAGCGACTCATGGCCCGATACCCATCGTTGATCGACTCCGTCGGCAGTACGCCGCTGGTGGGGTTGCCGGCTCTGTCACCGACCCCCGAGGTGCGGTTGTGGGCAAAGCTCGAGGACCACAACCCAACCGGTTCGGTCAAGGACCGAGTCGCCTTCTTCATGATTCAGGCAGCCGAGCGTGAGGGGCGCCTGCAGCCTGGCAGCACGATTCTGGAACCGACCAGTGGCAACACCGGAATCTCGCTGGCGATGATTGCCCGCCAGCGTGGCTACCAGCTGATCTGTGTAATGCCGGAGAACACCTCGATCGAGCGCCGTCAACTGCTGCAGATGTACGGGGCGCAGATCATCTCCTCCCCGGCGGAGGGCGGATCCAACGAGGCAGTGGCGGTCGCCAAGAGAATCGCCGCGGAGCACCCGGACTGGGTGATGCTCTACCAGTACGGCAATCCCGCCAATGCCCGCGCCCACTACGAGACGACCGGTCCGGAGATCCTCGCCGACCTGCCCACGATCACCCATTTCGTCGGTGGCTTGGGAACCGCCGGCACGCTGATGGGCGTCGGTCGGTTCCTCCGCGAGAAGGTCCCAGGAGTCGCGATCGTGGCCGCGGAGCCACGGTATGGAGAACTCGTGTACGGGCTGCGCAACATCGACGAGGGGTTCATTCCTGAGCTGTACGACCCCTCGGTGTTGACGACGCGGTTCTCGGTTGGCCCGAACGACGCCATCCGCCGGGTCCGTGAGTTGATCGATCGTGAGGGCATCTTCGCTGGAATCTCGACCGGCGCGATCCTGCATGCGGCTCTCGGGGTCGCCGCGCGCGAGGTTGCCGCTGGCCGCCGCGCAGACATCGCACTGATCGTCTGTGACGGTGGCTGGAAGTACCTCTCGACCGGCGCCTATACAGGCACGGTCGATGAGGCAAGTGAAGCCCTCGACGGCCAACTCTGGGCCTGACGCTATATCCATGATCATGAGCCCCACCCGTGCAGCGACACTCGCCCCGGGACGCTCACGATCATGAGACCGGTCATTACGCTGCATCCGTGACTGGGCCCGGCGCACCGATCGGGGTCTTCGACTCGGGGGTCGGGGGACTGACCGTCGCCCGAGCGATCATGGACCAGCTTCCCGCGGAATCGATCCGATATCTGGGCGATACAGCGCACGGTCCGTACGGACCACAGCCGATCGCCGACGTGCGCGCGCACGCCCTGGCGGCCATGGACCAGTTGGTGGACTCCGGGGTCAAGATGCTCGTGGTCGCCTGCAACTCGGCGAGTGCTGCGTGCCTGCGCGATGCTCGTGAACGCTACGAGGTGCCGGTGGTCGAGGTGATCCTGCCGGCAGTTCGCCGGGCCATCGCCGCCACGCGAAGCGGTCAGGTCGGTGTGATCGGGACTCAGACGACCGTACGCAGCCGCGCGTATGACGACGCGTTCGCCGCCGCCCCGCAGGTGACGATCACGAGCGCTGCCTGCCCGAGCTTTGTCGACTTCGTCGAGCGGGGGATCACCAGCGGCCGGCAGGTTCTCGGTCTGGCGCAGTCCTACCTGGAGCCTCTTCAACGCGCGGAAGTGGACACGCTCGTTCTCGGCTGTACGCACTACCCGATGCTGATCGGCGCGATCAGCCACGTCATGGGGGAGGCGGTGACGCTTGTCTCGAGCGCCGAGGAGACCGCGAAGGACGTCTTCCGGGTGCTGACCGACGAGGACCTCCTTCGCGACCCAGGCGACGCGACCGGCGCGGGTTTACCGCTGGGGGAGCATCGGTTCTTCTCCACCGGCGAGGCGGAGACCTTTCATCGGCTGGCCGAGCGCTTCCTCGGACCCGCGGTCGGACCGATAGCGAGACTGCCCGTGACGGCCACGGTCGACTCCTCTGCCAATGCCGATCCCGCTGCGGACACCGCCCCCACCAGCATCCCGATCCCGTACTCGGCTAACAGCATTCCGGTGCCCAGCAGCGGCTCCGGCGAATGAGACTCACGATCGTCGGGTGCTCGGGCTCAATGCCGGGTGCCGACTCGGCCGCCTCCTGCTATCTGATCGAGAGTGACCAGGCGCGAATAGTCCTGGATCTCGGCTCGGGGTCGGTGGGTCCGTTGCAGCGATATCTGGCGCTGGAGACCATCGATGCGATCGTGCTGTCACATCTGCATGCCGATCATTGCCTCGACGCGTGCTCGTTCGCGGTGTGGCACCGGTACTCCGAACAGTCCCGTGGGCGAGTGCTGCTGTATGGCCCGAGCGGCACTAGAGAACGGCTGGCGGCTGCCTACGAGCGGCCTGAAGCGCACTTGGACGACGTGTTCGACTTCCACGAATTGGCCGCGGAGAGCGCACTGATGGTGGGGGATCTGTCGGTTTCCTTCGCCCTGGCGAACCACCCGGTGGAGACCTATGCCATTCGGGTCGACGGTGGGTCGGCCTCGCTGACCTATTCCGCGGACACCGGCGTCTGCGATGACCTGGTGCGCCTGGCAAGTGGCAGCGACGTACTGCTGTGCGAAGCGGCTCGGCCAGACGGCGACCCGGACTATCCGCCGGGTCTGCACCTGACCGGGGGCCAGGCCGGCGAGCACGCCGCGGCGGCGGGCGTCCACAGGCTTTTGTTGACCCACATCCCGCCCTGGGTGGACGCCGCCGCCCAACTCAGCGCTGCCCGGGCC
>JALZIX010000347.1 GCA_030860025.1 Actinomycetota bacterium | reverse complement strand
GCGAAGCCGATCAGGATGCAAGCAGGTACGGCGAGCAGCGCCCACCACGATTCGACCAGTCCGAGGGCGAGCATGACGCCGAGGAACGCCGTCGAATAGAGCGCGCCGCGCATCAGCGCCCACGTGGTCTCGCCAGCGGCCACATCCGAGGCCGACAGCGGAGTGGCCAGCACCGCGTCGTACAGCTTGGCGTACTTGAGCTTGAAGAAGATGTTGAACGTCGAGTCGTAGACCGCGCCGTTCATCGCTGACGACGCCATCAACGCCGGCGCCACGAAGACCGTGTAGGCCACCGCAATTCCGCTGTCGGTAGTGACCGTACCGACCAGAGCGCCGATGCCCACGCCGATCGAGAGCAGGTAGAACAGCGGCTCGAAGAATCCGGACAGGATGAGCAACCAGCCGCGCCGGTAGACGAGCAGGTTGCGCTCCAGCAGGAGGCTGGCCCGCCGCGCGGAGGGCAACGGCATCGGCAGGATCCTGGCCAATAACGTCGAGGTGGAGCCAGCTGCGGTCGGTTCCGGCGGCGCCTGAGCAATGCCCATGATCAGATCACCAGCCGTCTAGCGAACTGACGGCGGGCCAGCCACAGACCGACGACCACCAGTACGCCCAGATAGGCGACATTGACCAACGCCATGGCCAGATCGATGTCGCCGAGAGCCAGACCGCGGGTCAACGAGACCCCGTGCCACAGCGGGGTGGCATAGGCGAGCGGCTGCAGCACTCCGGGAAGCTGGTCCACCGGAAAGAACGTGCCCGAGAACAGAAACATCGGGACGATCCCGAAGCGCAGCAATGCCGCAAAGCCGGCATCGTTCTTGACCCACGCCGCAAAGGCACTGACCGGTGCCGCGAAGGCCAAGCCGGTCAGCACCGCTGCGGGCAGGGCCAACAGACCCAATGGCAAATCGAGCGCTCCGAAGGCAGCCATCACCGCGAGGAAGACCGCGAGAGTTGTGACCAGTCGGAAGAAGATGAACAGGAGATGCCCGCTGACGAGGTCGCGGACCTGCACCGGGGTGGACAGGATCCCCTCGAACGTCTTATTCCACTTCAGCCCACCCATGATCGGGTAGGTGGACTCGAATGTCGCGGTCTGCATGGCGGTGGCCGCGAGCAGACCGGGCGCGAGGAAAACCAAGTAGTCCACGCCCTCGTCGAGCCGACCGCCCCGGTCGACCAGGGTGCCCAGTGAGATGCCCATCGCGGCCAGGAAGAGAACCGGCTCCAGGATCGACGAGACGACCGAGCCCTTCCAGTTGCCGCGGTAGTTGACCATCTTGCCCTCGAAGACCGCCTGAGAACCTCGGGTCATGCCGGTTGCCATCAATCGACCAGCGAGCGGCCGGTCAGCCGTAGGAAAACGTCCTCGAGGGAACTGCGCCGGACCAGCACCGAGGCTGGCCGTAACCCACGCTCGACGACCGCAGTGGCCGCCCGGTCGCCGTCGTCGGTGTAGAGGAGCAGCCGATCAGGGAGAACCTCGATTCGCTCGGCAAGGTCGGCGAGTCCTTCGGCATGCGCCTCGTTGTCTCCAGTAGCGAAGCGGAGCTCCAGCACCTCGCGGGTCGAGTAGGTCCCGATCAGCCGGGCAGGGGACCCTTCCGCAGCGATCCGGCCCTTGTCCATCACAACGAGCCGGTCACACAGTTGCTCTGCCTCGTCCATGTAGTGCGTCGTCACCACGAGCGTGACGCCGCGCTGCTTGAGTCGGAAGAGCCGGTCCCACAACGCGTGCCGGGCTTGCGGATCCAGGCCGGTCGTCGGCTCGTCGAGCAGTAGGAGCTCCGGCTCGTTGATGAGTGACCGGGCGATGGTCAGGCGTCGCTTCATGCCACCCGACAGCGGCTCCACCAGATCGTTTGCTCGGTCGGTCAACTGAACGAAGTCGAGCAGTTCAGCCGCGCGGGCGCGGATCTGCGCGCGGGGTAACCCGAAGTAGCGGCCGTAGATCAGCAGGTTCTCTCGTACCGTCAGTTCCTGATCGAGGTTGTCGGTCTGCGGTACGACGCCGAGCCGAGCCCGGATCGCGGGGCCGTCGGTGACCGGATCTCGACCGAGGATCTGCAGTTGTCCCGCCGTGGCCGGCGACACGGCCCCGATCATCCGCATGGTCGAGGACTTGCCAGCGCCGTTGGGCCCAAGGAAGCCGAACGCCTCACCCCGGCGTACCGAGAGGTCGATCCCGTCGACGGCGGTGAAGTCACCGAAGGTCTTGCACAACCCGCGGGCCCAGACGAGGTCGTCGACGTCCGGCCGGTCAGCGGACCCGATCGCCTGGCCGTGTGTCAGGGCGGACGGCTCGGTCATGTCCTCGACGCTAGCCGAGGCCGCCGACAGGCCGCGACGCAATTGCCCGCGCGGGCCGATCCGCACTGCAGGCTGGCCAGCGGACGGTTGGGCTCCATCCGCCCAGGCTGCAACTTCAAGCACGGATGAGGTCAAGTGATGGCAGCGCCCACCATCCGGGTTCGTTTGACAGGGTGGACCGATGCGGATCGCTACCTGGAACGTGAACTCGGTCACTGCGCGGCTGCCGCGGCTGCTGCCCTGGCTCGAGGACACCGCTCCGGACGTCGTCGCGCTCCAGGAAACCAAGTGCGCGGCAGCAGCCTTTCCCGAGCTGCCGGTCCAAACACTGGGCTACGAGGTCCTTGCCGCCGGCGAGGGGCGCTGGAACGGAGTGGCGATCCTTTCCAAGCTGGGAATCGCCGCCCCGGTGATCGACCTGCCGGATCACCCTGAAGCCCGAATGGCCGCGGCAAAGTGCGGACCGTTACACGTCACGAGCGTGTACGTGCCCAACGGCAGGACTCTCGACGACCCGCACTATCTGTACAAGCTGGACTGGCTGGCCACATTGCGTGCTGGGTTGGACGGCGTTGATCCCGAGCAGCCGCGCGTGATCATGGGCGACTTCAACGTGGCGCCAACCGACGAGGACGTGTTCAACATCGCCGCCTTTGCCGGCTCGACGCACGTGACGCCGGCCGAGCGGGC
>JALZIX010000325.1 GCA_030860025.1 Actinomycetota bacterium | reverse complement strand
GGCACGACAGGCGAGTGTCGTCGCGGACCGTGGGTGCGGCCAACCGAGCCCTGCAGCTCGGTGGTAGGAGTGAGGAAGCTCGTGCATATGCGCAGGGCGCGCACGACTGCTGTCGTTGGGGCGGTGGCCCTGCTGCTCACTGCGTGCCAGACCAGCACAGACGTGGGACCGGATGAGGGCGCCGGCGATGGCGTCACCGACGTGGCCACGGACTTCGGTGTCACCGAGGACACCATCAACTTGGGCATCCTGGCCGACCTGACCGGCCCGTTCGCCGTTGGATCGGTGGCCATCCTTCAGGGCTATCAGCTCGTGTACGACGCCATCAATGCAAACGGCGGGATCTGCGGCCGACAGATCGAGTTGAACGTCGAGAACCACGGGGACGACGTAGAGCAGGCGTTAGAGCTCTATGACCAGATGAAACCCAACGTGCTGGGCGTGGCGCAGTTGATCGGCTCTCGGATGACCTCGGCGCTGCTCGACCGGATCGGGGTCGACCGAATGGTGACCGCGTCCCTTTCCCAGGACGCCACCCTCTTGGCCAGCCCGTACGTCATGATGAGCGGCACGACCTACGACCTTGAGATGATCAACGGCATCCAGTGGATGGTCGACCAAGGCATGGTCGCCGTAGGAGACACCGTCGGGCACATCTACGTCGAGGGTGAGTACGGAACCAATGGTTTGCTCGGGGCTCAATACGCCGCGGAGGAGCTCGGCCTCAACCTGGCCGCGGTGCAGGTCACGCCGACCGAGACCGACCTCACCAGCGCCATCTCGTCGCTGGGTAGCCAGGGTGTGACCGCAATCCTCCTGACTACCTCGCCGGCGCAGACCGCCTCGGCGGTTGGCTCGGCAGTGTCGGGAGGGCTCGACGTTCCGTTCCTCGGCAACAACCTGGTGTTCGCACCGGCGTTGATGGACACGCCTGCCGCCGCTGCCCTTGCCGGGAACCTGTACGTCGAGGCCTCGACGACTCCGTACGCCACGGACACGGCCGCGGCACAGGACCTTCGCGATCGCTTGGTCGAGAAGTTTCCGGACGCCTCGCCCAACGGTGGTCAGTTCTACGGCTACGGCGTGGCAACCATCTACGCCTCGATCATCGAGCGAGCTTGCGAGAACGGTGAGCTGACTCGGGCCGGTCTGCAGCAGGCGCTGAGCGAGACCGACAACGGTGACACCGGCGGGATCATCGCCCCGCTGGACTACACCAACCCGGGCGCTTCGCCGTCCAGGGAGATCTTCATCGCCCAGCCCAGCGCCGAGGCCGAGGGTGGTCTGGTGCTGGTGGAGGAGTTGTTCAGCACGGAAATGGCGCAGGGCTACGTCGGTCCCTCCGAGGGCTGACAAAGGCACCTTCCAAGCACCGCTGTGCGTGATCGCGCCGCCACGAAGAGATTCGTCGGGGCCGCGCGATCTTGTCTCCTGACCGGCTGCCCATTGATCACCCCGTACCCTTGACCCCTTGCCTGAGAGCGTTCTCGGGTTCGATTCGGTTCCTCGTATCGTCGGGAGGGGTGTCGCACGCGTGCCGGCTAGCCGCGGCCCCGTCTCCGACGAATCCGCCGACGACCGCCATAGCTCGGGCCCGATCACTGTCACCGACCTGCTGGTCAAGGCCGGGCAGGCCCCCCTGGAGACTCCGGGCCGCCGGATCGCGGCGCGCCAAGCCATCTTCGAGGTGCACCGGCACCGGGTGCGCAGGTTCTTCGCGGTGCTGCTCACGTTCCTGCTCGCGCTGCTGGCCTCGGTGGCCGCCTACTACGTGGGCCTGTTCTTCTACCTCGACCGTACTGTCGAACGGGTCGATGCACTGGCGCTCGACTCACCAGGCATCGTCTCCCCACAGGCCCAGGATGGGGCCGACAACTTCCTCATCGTCGGCAGCCGGCGGGTTGGCTCGGACCGCCATGTGACCTCGGCCTTGATCGCACACTTGACGCCCCAGCGCAACGGGGCGGTCCTGATCAGCCTTCCGCTGACCGCGCTGATCGACGTACCCGCTTGCCCCCGGGGCCAAGGGGAGCGGCCCGCGGAGCCGTATGGCGGCTCGCTGGCCTCCAGCTTCGACACCGGAGGCGCCGGGTGCCTGGTCCGCAGCGTCCAGCAGATGTCCGGGATGCGGATCGATCACTACATCCAGTCGGATCTGGGACGGCTGCCCGGCATGGTCGACGCGCTGGGCGGCGTACCGGTATGTCTTCCGACAGCCGTGAGCGCAGGCCAGATGATCGCACCGGCGGGCGAGTCGGTGCTGGACGCTGATCAGGTGAGCTCACTGCTCGCCGACATCGACGCCACCGAGGATCCGACCGGGCAACGGGCCACCGATCGACAGCGGCTGCTCCTCGCATCAACCCTGCGCGAGGCCCTGCGCCTGCAGAACCTGGCAAATCCCATCGTGCTGACCCGCTTCGTCAACCAAGCGGCGAATGCGTTGACCCTGGACCCGGCGACCACGATGGGTGAACTGAAAGACCTAGGCGACAAGCTCGGCCAATTCACCGCGGGAGACACCGTGCAGGCAAGTGTCCCGCTGCAAGCGGTGGCCTACCAGCCGAACGGCAGCGAGGACAGCTACGCCTTGATCGACGATGTTGCCAGCCGCGGACTTTTCTCGGCCATCATCAACAATGCGGGATTGCCCGACATGCCTGCTTCCGTTCCATCCGCCGAGGCCACCGGCCCGCTCGTGACCGCCGACCCAGCGCTCCCTACCGAAACCGTGGGATCACCCCCCG
>JALZIX010000323.1 GCA_030860025.1 Actinomycetota bacterium | reverse complement strand
GACGCTCTGGGTCACCTCATCGACCCAAGGAGCGAATTCCATGTTCGGGAACAAGATCACCGTTGCTGGCAACTTGACCGGGGACCCCATCCTCAAGTACTTGCCCACGGGCAAGGCAGTCATCAATTTCACGGTGGCCTGCAATCACAGCCGGTATGACCGGGAGACGCAGTCCTGGGTGGATTCCGAGCCGACGTACTTCAAGGTCGACTGCTGGGACACGCTGGCCGAGAACATCTCGGAGAGTCTGCGCAGGGGCGATCCAGTCGTCGTGGTCGGCAGGATGCTCTGCCGCACCTACCAGCAGGAGGGAAAGACCAGGGAGTCGTGGGAGCTCAAAGCCGACACGGTTGCCGCTGACCTGCGCAGGCGCGCGGCGTCGCTGCGCCGGGTGCTGCGCAGCAGCCCGCAGTCCGAGCCGGACTCCGGCCTTGCGGCGCATGATCAGCACGAGCAGCCGGACATCGAGCAGCCGGACCTGGAAGTGCCGGACATGGAAGACGTCGAGGACGTCCAGTACGCCCAGTCGTTGACGGCAGCGCCTGGCCTGGCCGTAGCCGGCTGACCGGTCCACAGCAGCGATCGGGGCCCGGGAGCGGGAATCGTCGGCGGCTGAGAGAATGGAGGTGATTCCCGCGCAGACCTCAACTCGAAGGACAACTTCGCCTCGTGGCTCAGTACATCTACTCCATGAACCGTGCCCGCAAAGCACACGGTGACAAGGTCATCCTCGACGAAGTGACCCTGGCGTTCCTGCCTGGCGCCAAGATCGGCGTCGTGGGTCCGAACGGCGCCGGTAAGTCCACCGTCCTGAAGATCATGGCCGGCTTGGAGCAGACCTCTAACGGGGAGGCGCGGCTCTCGCCGGGTTACTCCGTTGGCATCCTGCTGCAGGAACCCCAGCTCAACGAGGAACTCGACGTGCGCGGCAATGTGGAGGAGGCAGTCGCCGAGCTTCGCCAGATCCTTGCCCGGTTCGAGGAGATCAGCGAGGCGATGGCCGAGCCGGACGCTGACTTCGATGTCCTGCTGCCCGAGCAGGGCGAGCTGATGGACAAGATCGAGCACGCAGACGGATGGGAACTCGACAACCGGATCGAGATGGCGATGGACGCGCTGCGCTGCCCGCCCGGCGATGCCGACGTCTCGGTGCTCTCCGGCGGAGAGCGTCGCAGGGTCGCGCTGTGCAAGCTGCTGCTGCGCAAGCCCGACCTTCTCCTGCTCGACGAGCCCACCAACCACCTGGATGCCGAGAGCGTGCAGTGGCTCGAGCAGCACCTCGAGAAGTACGAGGGCACGGTGGTCGCGGTGACCCACGACAGATATTTCCTGGACAACGTCGCCCAATGGATCCTGGAGCTCGACCGCGGCCGGGCCTACCCGTACGAGGGCAACTACTCGACCTACCTCGAGATGAAGGCTGCCCGGCTGAAGGTCGAAGGCCAGAAGGACGTCAAGCGGCAGAAGCGACTGGCCGATGAGCTCTCATGGGTGCGCTCCAACGCCAAGGCCCGCCAGACCAAGAGCAGATCCCGGCTTGCCCGCTACGAAGAGATGGCCGCGGAGGCGGAGAAGACCCGCAAGCTGGACTTCGAGGAGATCCAGATCCCGCCGGGTCCGCGGCTGGGCAACCTGGTCATCGAGACCGAAGACCTCACGAAGGGCTTCGGTGACCGAATCCTGATCGATGACCTGTCCTTCACGTTGCCGCGCAACGGCATCGTCGGTGTCATCGGTCCCAACGGTGCCGGGAAGACCACGCTGTTCAGGATGCTGATTGGTGACGAGAAGCCCGATGACGGCGAGATCAAGATCGGTGACTCGGTGAAGATCTCCTACGTCGAGCAGAATCGCGCGGGGATCGACCCGAAGAAGAACGTCTGGGAGGTCGTCAGCGACGGTCTGGACTTCATCAAGGTCGGGCAGGTCGAGATGCCCTCCCGCGCCTACGTCGGCGCCTTCGGCTTCAAGGGCCCCGACCAGCAGAAACCCGCAGGGGTGCTGTCCGGCGGCGAACGCAACCGGCTCAACCTGGCGCTGACCCTCAAGCAGGGCGGGAATCTGCTGTTGCTCGACGAGCCCACCAACGACCTCGACGTGGAGACGCTCAGCAGCCTGGAGAATGCGCTGCTGGAGTTCCCCGGATGTGCCGTGGTCGTGAGCCACGACCGTTGGTTCCTCGACCGGGTTGCGACGCACATACTGGCCTACGAAGGTGAATCCAACTGGTTCTGGTTCGAGGGCAACTTCGCCAGCTACGAGGACAACAAGATCGAGCGGCTGGGGCCGGAGGCGGCCCGGCCGCACCGGGCCACCTATCGCAAGCTGACCCGCGACTGATCTCGACGCGACCTCGATGACCCGTCGGCGCGTACCGGTGCCTATGCGCTGGGCGGATCAGGATCCCTTCCAGCACGTCAACAACGCGGCGTTCCTCACCTACCTCGAGCAGGCCAGGGTCGAGATCTTCTTCTCCGACGCCGGCGGCGAAGGCATCACCACGCTGTCCGAGGGAGTGGTCGTCGTCCGGCATGAGATCGACTACAAGCGGCCGGTTGTCTACTCAGCTCGGCCCCTGATCGTCGAGTGCTGGATTTCTCAATTGCGGGCCGCGTCCTATCGGGTCGACTACCTCGTCTACGACGGGGAAACTCTGGCGGTCACCGCGAACTCGTTGCTGGCGACCTATGACATCAAAGCCGCCCGGCCGCGGCGGATCCTTGCCGACGAGCGCGCCTATCTCGAACGCTTCCTCGACGACGCGGATAGCTGATTGTCAGGGAGCGGTGAGCCAGGCGGCGGTGTCAGGTGGCAGGGCGAGATCGCCGGCGCGCTCCCCTCCCGCCGGAACGGAGGCCAGGTGCCCGCTGGTCAGCAGCAGATCCCCGGGCGGTAGCGCGATCGGCTCTATGCCGGCGTTGACGACACAGATGAGGCCGTCCTCCCGGACGAACGCGAACGCGCCCTCCGGTAGGTCGAGCCAGCGCACTTGGGCTCCCGGGGCCACCGCTGGCCGGTCCCGCCAGGTCCGTCGGATGCGCAGCGCCCGGCGGTACAGGTTCAGGGTGGAGCCGGGATCCTCGCGCTGTGCCTGTACGGTCAGGCCGCCCCAGCCCTCAGGCGGCGGCAGCCAGGGCGTCTGGTCGGCGGAGAACTCGTACGGCGGGACGGATCCCGCCCACGGCAGCGGAACCCGGGAGCCGTCGCGGCCCCGCTCACGGTGGCCCGACCGCTCCCAGACCGGGTCCTGCAAGACCTCGTCTGGCAGGTCCACGTCTGGCAACCCCAACTCGTCGCCGTTGTAGATATAGGCGACGCCGGGCAGGGACAGTTGCAACAGAGCCGCCGCACGAGCGCGACGCCGGCCCAGCTCGCCGCCGCCATAGCGGGTCACATGCCGGGGCCGGTCGTGGTTGGACAGGACCCAGCAGGCGGGCGCGCCGGTCCCGGCCACGCTGCGCAGCGAGTGCTCGATAGCCTTCCGCAGCTCGGCTGAGTCCCAGTCGGACTCGAGCAGCCGGAAATTGAACGCCAAATGCAATTCGTCCGGCCGGATGTAGCGGGAAAGTCGCTCGTCGTCCTTGACCCAGATCTCGCCTACCGCCATTGCCTCCGGGTAGTCATCGAGGGTACGCCGTAGGCCCCGGTGAAATTCGTGCACGCCGTCGTCGTCGAACCGAGGATCGGCGATGTCGGCCATCGAGTGAAGTCCGTGCAGCACCTCGGGGCTGAGGTCGGGCAGGTCTGCGGGTTTGGCCATCCCATGCGCAACGTCGATGCGGAAGCCATCCACGCCACGGTCGAGCCAGAACCGCAATGTGGTTTCCAGGTCGGCGGCCACATCGGGATTGCCCCAGTTCAGATCGGGTTGTTCGGGAGCGAATAGGTGCAGGTACCACTGCCCGTCCGGAAGCCTTGTCCACGCGGGGCCGCCGAAGGTCGAGGGCCAGTTGTTGGGTGGTTCACTGCCGTCTTCTCCGCGGCCGTTGCGGAAGATGTACCTCGACCGAGCCGGATCCCCGGGAGGAGCGGCGGCGGCTGCGCGAAACCACTCGTGCAGGTCGGACGTGTGGTTCGGGACCACGTCGATCGTCACCCGCAATCCGAATGCGTGCGCTCGGGCCAGCAACGCGTCGAAGGCTGCGAGGTCACCGAAAAGCGGGTCCACACCGCGAGGATCTGCAACGTCGTACCCATGGTCGACCATCGGAGAGGTATAGAAGGGAGTGAGCCAGATGGCGTCCACTCCGAGTTCAGCGAGGTGGCCCAGCCGTTCGGTGATGCCGTGCAGGTCGCCCACCCCGTCGCCATTGGCGTCGGCGTAGCTACGGACATACACCTGATAGAAGACCGCTTCCGTCCACCACATCAGGAGACCGCCGGGAACTGGTTGATCATGCTCTGCGCAGCCATCGTGAAGTAGTTCCACAGGGTCGCATCCTGCTCGGGGCTCAACTCGAGGCTGTCCATCGCGTCCCGCATCCGGGCGAGCCAGGCATCCCGCTCCACTTCGCCGATCGTGAACGGTGCATGCCGCATCCGTAACCTGGGGTGACCGCGCTGCTCGGAATAGGTCGTCGGGCCGCCCCAGTACTGTTCGAGGAACATCCTGAACCGCTCCTCGGCCGGGCCGAGATCCTCTTCCGGATAGACCTCGCGCAGGACCGGGTCCACCGCGACGCCCGCGTAGAAGTGCGCGATCAGTCGCTGGAACGTGTCGTGGCCACCCACCTCGTCATAGAAGGTGCGGGCGCGCCGTTCGGTGGTTGCCATCTACTCGATGGTGCCTGACGGCTCGGGCCCGCGTGCGAGTGGGGTTGCGGTTGCCGGTCCCGGCGCGTCGGACTGGTTTGCCTTGGCCTGCCCACCAACGACCCGCGACCGGGCCAGGCCCAGCAGCAGCAGCGCGACGAGTCCGAGCACACCTGACCAGGTGACGACGGCGGCCGCCGACATGCGCTCGGCGGCGGCGCCGGCGATGACGATGGCCAAGCCCTGGCAGGCCGAGAGACCGCTGACCGCGGCGCCGAAGGCCCGACCCCTGAAGGCCGCCGGAACGGCCCGTACGAACGACACGTTCAGCGGGATCAGATAGCTGGCACCGAACCCAGACAGCACGAACATCGCCAGCACGACGGCAAAGTTGTCGATCAATCCGGCCACGATCAGCGGCAGCATGGACATCAGCGCCAGCGGATAGGTCAACCGCTCGCGCAGGCCTGGCGGGCACAACCGCCCGACCACCACGCCGCCGATGATCAAGCCGACCGGGTTGGCGGCGAGGAAGAGCCCTACCGCCACCGCGCCGAGACCGAACTCGGTCACGTACGGCACGGCGATGCCCTCGGGTGCGGTCAGAAACAGTTGCCCGACCCACAGCAGCCCGACAATCCGCAGCAGCACCCGGTTCCTGGTCAGGACCCGAAGGCCGTCGATGGTTTCTCGCCACAGCGATAGGGGCGCCCCCGGTTCACCGGCGGGGGCAGGTCGGTCTTCGACGCCCCATCGGACGAGGGCGGCTGAGATGAAGAACGTAGCCGCGTCCACCAAGAGTGCCCCGCGTGGGGTGATGGCCACGACCAGTAACCCACCTGCGACGAACCCGACTACCTGACCCACCTGGATGCTGATGTTGGTGACCGAGGTCCCCACGGCGTACCGATCGCCCGGGAGAACGTCAGGCATCAGGGCCGACCGGGCCGACTCGAACGGTGGTGCGAGCAGGGAGGCGGCGAAAAGCATGACCAACATGAGCCAGAGCGGGAGTCCTGGAATCGCCAGGCAGGCCACCACGACGCCACGTGCCAGGTCGGTGCCCACGAGAACGGAGCGACGCCGGAGCCGGTCGGCCAGCGTCGCTAGGAAGGGACCGCCGAGGACCCACGGTGCGTAGCTGATGCCGAACGTCGCCGCGGCAAGGAGCGGGGAGTCGGTGGCGTCGAAGACCAGGATGGCCAGCGCCACCCGGATGAGCTCGTCACCGACGAGGGAGAGCAGGTGGCCGGCGAAAAGGAAGCGGAACTCGCGGACGCCGAACACTTCGCGATAGGTGGCCGGACGCTCACCCCGCCCCCCACGGCGCCCAGCCACGTGTTCTCCCTCTACAGCGCCCCCGCTTCAGCTGATTGGCGCTCGGACCATCGAATCCCGGCAGACCTTGTGGATCAAGATTACGTGGTCGCGTCAGGCTCGCCGCGACCGGACTCACCCACGTTCATGCCCATGATCGGCAGCGGACTGGCGATGTCCAGTTCGGCGAATCGCTGGGCAACTCGCAGGCGAAGCTCACGCGCGACGCGCGGGTGATCCGTGGTCGTGGTACGGACCTGCAGTCGAAGAATGATCGCGCTGGAGGTGATCTGCTCGACACCAAGCGATTCAGCCTCGCCCAACACCTTGTCGGCCCATTCCTCGTCATGCACAAGCGCGTCGCCGACCTCCTGCATGGCGTTTCGGGCGAGATCCAGGTCGGTGTCGTGAGCAACCGGTACGTCGAGAACCACCTGTGCGTAGCCCTGACTCTTGTTACCGACCCGGATGATCTCTCCGTTGCGTACGTACCAGACCACTCCGGCGTTGTCCCGGACCCGCGTCGTGCGCAAGCCCACCGCCTCCACGGCCCCGTTTGCCTCACCCAGGTCAACGACGTCGCCGACTCCGTACTGGTCTTCCAGGATCAGGCCGATGCCGGACAGGAAGTCCTTCACCAGGTTCTGGGCTCCGAAGCCCAGCGCCACGCCGACCACACCGGCACTGGCCACGATGGGCGTCAGGTTGATCCCGAGTTCGCCCAGAATCAGTACGACCGTGATCGAGAGAATGACGATGGAGACGAAGCTGCGCATGACCGAGCCCATGGCAGCGGCGCGCTGCTTACGTCGTTCGGTCGGGATGACCGAGTCCCGAAGGCTGTTGCTGGCCCGGTTTCCGAGCGGCCTCAGGATCACCGGAGTCTCGCCCCGGGCGGTTCGATCGGTCAGCCGATTGATCGCCCGATGAATCAGGTATCGGATCAACAGGCCTAGCAGGAGGATCAAGAGAATTCTGGCCGAGGTCACCCCGATCTCCTCGGCGCGGTCGGAGACCCAGGTAGGTAACTCGTTGACCGGGGCCATCCCAAGGCGCACAGACATCACCTCAACAGCGTGCCAGGCCCACGATCCGGGTCGCGCCGGAGTGGCCCTTCGGGGTGTCGTGGGGAATCGGTGAGCGAACTCCTGGCGGGGCGAGGCATGATATGGCCACATGGTCGCCCAGTCCGGGCTCGCAGCCGGCGGTTCGCACCGGGCGCCCTGCGAAGGGTGACGCATGGCGCGAGACTCGGTGACCTTGCTTCTGAACGCGACGTACGAGCCACTGTGCGTCGTGTCTGCACGTCGGGCCGTCGTGCTCGTTCTGTCGGCGAAGGCCGAGAGCGTGCAGGACACCGGCCGGGCCATGCACAGCGCCAGGTTGGCCATTCCGGTGCCGGCGGTCATCCGCCTGACCAGATACATCCGCGTTCCCTATCTCGGTCGAACACCGCTGTCCCGGCGGGCGGTTTTCGCTCGGGACGCCGGTAAGTGCGTGTACTGCGCCAGCACGGCGACGAGCATCGACCACGTTGTGCCGCGCAGTCGCGGCGGAACTCACACCTGGGACAATGTGGTTGCGGCCTGCCGGCGCTGCAACCACGCCAAGGCGGATCGCACCCTCGCCGAGCTGGGTTGGCGGTTGCGAACGATTCCGCAGACACCGCGTGGCGCCTCCTGGCATCTTCTGAGTCAGGGGCTCACGAACACCACCTGGCAGGAATGGCTCGAGCCTGCCGAGGCGGTCAGCGCCTGAGCGGGACAACCCCGAGCTCAGCAGGTTGCTCCGATCGTCGTAGCGTGCCGCTGTGACCCAACCCCACGAACTCAGCGCGCTTGACCAGGCTGCGGCCATTCGGGAACGAGCGTTGAGTCCCGTCGAGTTGGTCGAGCACTATCTCGACCGGGTCCAGGCCCTCGACCGCCCAGATGACCCCTACGCCGGACTGGGGGCCTTCTTCACCCTCACCGCGGACCAGGCGCGCGAACAGGCGATCGAGGCCGAACGCGCCGTCCTAGCCGAAGAAGACATCAGTGCGCTGCACGGCGTACCAACCGCTCTCAAGGACCTGAACCTCTGCGCCGGGGTCACGACCACCTTCGGCTCCCTGACGATGCGCGACTTCGTTCCGGACGTGAGCGACGTCTCGGTCCAGCGGCTGCGTGCCGCGGGCACGATCAGCCTGGGCAAGACCTCCACACCCGAGTTCGGATTTCCGTGCTACACCGAACCTGCCTTCGCCGGCCCGGCGCGCAATCCATGGGATCCCGAACGCTCGGCCGGTGGTTCCAGCGGCGGCGCCGCCACAGCGGTCGCCGCCGGGCTGGTGCCGATCGCGTTGGGCTCGGATGGCGGCGGGTCGATCCGCATCCCGGCCAGCATGTGCGGGATCTTCGGGATCAAGACCAGCCGTGGCCGGATCAGCAGTGCTCCGCTGGGCGCTGACACGACGGGCCTATCCGTCCAGGGCCCGTTGGCCAGAACGGTTCGCGATGCTGCGGCGATGTTGGACCTGATGGCAGGCCCGGAACCGGGCGACCCGTATTGGGCAGCGCCGCCGCCCGATGGGGAGACGTTCCTGTCCTACGCCGACCGGGCACTTGGCCGACTGCGAATCGGGCGCTACCTGGATTCCGGTATGCCTGGTGCGAAGGTCGAGCAGGAGGTCGAAGCGGCCTGGCGGGAGGCCTCAGAACTGCTGGAGTCCATGGGACATGACGTCGAGGACCTCTCGGGACCGCCGCTGACAACGAAGCTGGTTGCCAACTTCGAGACGGTGTGGTCACTCGGGGGGACCACCCTGCCGATCTCGGCCAGTCAGGCCGGCGGCCTGCAGCCGCTGACCACCTATCTGCGCAATCGCGGACTTGCCCTGAGCGCCAAGCAGGCGATGGATGCCCTCTACGCACTGCGCCTGTTCTGCCGCCGCTGGGTACGGTCGACCGCTGACTTCGACGTGTTGCTAGTCCCGGTCTGCACCATGACCCCGCGCCCGATCGGGTGGTTCGCCGAGAACGGACTGGGCGCACCTGACTTCGAACGACAGAAGCTGTTCGCTCCCTACACCGCGGTCTACAACATGACGGGTCAGCCGGCGGTCAGCGTGCCGCTCTACTGGACCGAGGATGGCCTCCCGATCGGCTCGATGCTGGTGGGCCGGCCGGGCGATGAAGCCACGCTGATCGCGCTCTCGGCGCAACTCGAGGAGGCCCAGCCGTGGGCAGCACGTCGCCCCCCTGTCTGGTGACCTGTCCTGGTTCCGGCAATCGCCTGCGGATTCGCTAGGTTGTCGGCGTGAGCGCGGTGCAAACAATCCTGGTGTTCGTGGTGATCCCCTTGATCATCACTGGTCTCATGGCGGTGCTGATCTGGGGCCCCGGCGCTGCGCGGGCTCCGCGGTACCGCCCGGGACGGGACTGGCCTTACGAACCGGTGTGGTACGCCCCGCATCCGCTCGCCGTACTCGATCCAGCCGACGAAGCACATCCGCCGGCGCGGGTGCCCCAACTGTCGCCAGGGGCCTCCGTGCCACCGCCGCCACCGCCGGGCACCGCGCCCACCGCCGCCGGTGGCGCCAGAGGGACCTGGTGAACCCATGACCATCCATTCAGGCGACCCGGCTATGACCGTTGGCGCGGCGCCGGTGACGCCCGACATGACGCCAGCGACCGCGCGTCGACTCGGAGACGCGGCCAACTCCCCGTTCACGTCCAAGAGCCTCGAACGTATCGACGAGGCGCTGACCATGGCGAGCCGGGAGACCGGGATCTACTTCAGCCTCTACGTGGGAAGGCTGTCCAGCGACACCCGCCGGATGGCGGAGGCGCTGCATCCGGGGATGGGCGACAAAGCCCCCAATGGCGTGCTGGTGGCCGTCGACCCCGGGCAGCGAGTGCTTGAGATCGTCACCGGGCGCCAGTCGGTGAAGCGGTTGCCGGACCGGGCGTGCGCACTCGCGGCCCTGTCGATGACCGCCGCCTTCGGTTCCGGTGATCTGGTGGGCGGAATCGTGAACGGACTACGCATGCTCTCTGACCAGGCAGGGCACCCGCACCGCTTCCGCTGAAGTGCCGCGCAGTATGAGGTCAGCCGTAAGCTGCGGTTCGCAGCTCGGGCTATTGGTCCTCCAGCGCGTCACGAGTCCGGCAGCGTAAGGCTCGGGCGATTCCGTCCCGCGACTCGGTGATCAGCCGGCGCAGCGCCGACGGGTGTGCGTCGTCGGCAAGCCAGGCGTCGGCCGCCTCGAGTGTTCCCGGTTCCACCATGGCCGGGAAGAGGTATATGGCGACATTCTTCGCGATCTCGCCAGGCCGACGCTCCCAGATATCGGCCACCTCGGCAAAGAACCGTGGCACGTACCGCCGGGTGATCTCGGTCTGCGCAGGGTGCCAGAAACCCTGCAGCGTGGCCTCCTGTACGGCGTTCGGAACGTCGTCGGACATGCCCAGCGCCCAAGCCGCTTCCTTCGCCTCCGATGTTGGGCGAAGGGCTTTGGCGGTGGCTGCCCGGCGTTGACCGGTGGAGGTCGGATCGCGTTGCAGCTCCGCCTCGATCTGGTCATCCCCAGCGGCGCCCATCGCCACCAGTCCATGGAGCAGGGCCCAGCGGGCATCGGTGTCGATCGTCAGTCCCTCGATCACCAGCGACCCGTCGAGCAAGGCACGCAGCCGGTCGGCGTGCTCGTCGCTGCGGCTTGCGGCGGCGAAAGCGCGGGACCAGGACAGCTGGATGTCACTGCCCGCTGGTGCGGCCTGCAAGCCCGCCCACGCCTTGTCGGCCAGTTGTGCCCAGCCGCTCGGTGCCCACCCGGGATCGACGTAGTTGCTCAGGACCGCCTGCACCTGGCGGAGGAGGCCCTGCACGACGCTGATCTCGTCTTCGGCGTCGATACCGGCCAGAATGAGTCGGACGTACTCGCGGGCGGGCCATTCGGCGTCACGGGTCATGTCCCAGGCCGCCGACCAGCACAGCGTTCGGGCCAAGGAATCGGTGAGGTCACCGATTCGCTCCGACAACGTCTTCAGGGATCGCTCGTCGAGCCGGAGCTTGGCGTAAGTGAGATCGTCGTCGTTGACGAGTACGAGGTCCGCGGCCGGCAGACCCACAAGCTCGCTCACCTCCGTACGCTCGCCCTCCACGTCCAGTTCCACCCGCCGGGTCCGGACCAGGCCGTTCGGTCCGGCTGTGTAGAGACCGACGGCAAGTCGGTGCCTGCGTAGAACCGGGTGCTCGGGTACGGCGCTCTGCAGCACTGCGAAGGTCGCGTAGTTGCCGTCGCGGTCCAGCTCGTAGGAGGGACGCAGGGTGTTGACCTGACTCGTGGTGAGCCACATCTCCGACCAGTCCGACAGACTGCGGCCGGAGACCTCTGACAGGACAGCCAACAGGTCGGCGAAGGTCGTGTTCTCGTACGCGTACCGCTTGAAGTACACCTTCATCGCGTCGAAGAACTGACCCTGGCCGACGTAGGCAGCCAGTTGCTTCAGGACCGACGCGCCCTTGGCGTAGGTGATTCCGTCGTAGTTGACCTCGACAGCTTCCACATCGGGGATGTCGGCAGCGACCGGGTGGGTGGAGGGCAGTTGGTCCTGGCGGTAGGCCCAGGTCTTCTCGATATTGGCGAACGTCGTCCAAGCGGTGCGGTACTTCGTCGCTTCTGCCTGGCAGACGACACTGGCGTAGGTGGCGAAGGACTCGTTGAGCCAGAGATCGTCCCACCAGCGCATGGTCACGAGGTCGCCGAACCACATGTGGGCTAGTTCGTGGAGCACCGTCTCCGCGCGGCGTTCGTACGCGCTCTGCGTTGTGCGGGAACGGAAGACGTAGTCCTCGAGAATCGTCACCGCACCGGCGTTCTCCATAGCTCCGGAGTTGAACTCCGGCACGAAGAGCTGGTCGTACTTATCGAAGGGATACCGGTAGTCGAAGACCCGGTGGTAGAAGTCGAAACCCTGCTTGGTGACCTCGAAGAGCTCGTCGGGATCCAGGAACTCAGCCAGCGAGGCGCGGCAGTAGAGCCCCAGCGGGATGCCGTCGTGCTCGTCGGTGACCTGGTAATACGGCCCAGCGATCAGGGCGGTGATGTACGGCGAGATCCGCGGAGTGGTCCGGAAGTGCACGATCTTGGCACCACATGGCCCTTCCTCGGTGGTGTCGACCCGCGAGTTCGACACGACTTCCCAGTCGACCGGCGCGGTGACGTGGAAGGTGAACTCCGCCTTGAGATCAGGCTGGTCGAAGCAGGTATACATCCGCTTGGCATCAGCCGTTTCGAACTGGGTGTAGAGGTAGACCGATCCATCGACCGGATCGACGAAGCGGTGCAGACCCTCGCCGGTGTTGGTATAGCGGCAGGTGGCATCGACCACGAGGACGTTCTCGGCGGCCAGCCCGGTCAGGGGCAGGCCGGTCGCGGGCCGGTAGCCCGTGGAGTCGACCGGCTCACCGTTGAGCGTCAGCTCGGCGAAGCTGTCGGCGATCACGTCGATGAATGTGTCGGCGCCCGGTTGGGTGCAGGCGAAGTTCACCACCGTGCGGGAGCGGAAGGTCGTGTCTCCTGGTTTGCCCCCGCCGTCGGTCAGGTCGAGGGTCACGTCGTAGGAGCGCACGTCGAGCAGTTCGGCGCGGCGCAGTGCATCGGTCCGAGTCAGATTCGCAACAGCCACGGCTAGTCAGTCTGTCATTGCCCCGGTTCGGGCCTGAAATGCCAGCCCTCGGGGAATATCGGCCAGCGCGAGCCCGGTTGTCCCGTTCATGACTGCCGATGCCGATCCCCGTCCTGATCACACGCCCCGGGTGGACTTCTGGTTCGACCCTGCTTGCCCGTGGTGTTGGCTGACCTCGCGATGGATTCTCGAGGTCGAAAAGGTGCGCGAAATCGACCTGCGTTGGCACGTCATGTCGCTGACCGTCCTCAACGAGGGCCGCGAGCTGCCCGAGGATTACCTGGAGGGCATGAAGAAGGCGTTGGGGCCGGTTCGTGTGCTCATCGCAGCGCAAGGGAAGTTTGGTGCGGAGGTGCTGGGCCCGCTGTACACGGCGATGGGCTTTCGGTTCCATCAGACGCGGCCCAAGCCGGAGGAGGGCTCCGCGGAAACGAGCGCGCCGGATGTTCGCGACATTGTCGTGCAGTCACTCGCCGACGCAGGACTGCCCGCAGATCTTGTCGACGCGATGGACTCCGACGAGTACGACGAGGCGCTGCGCGCCTCCCACCACGAGGGCATGGACCCGGTCGGTGACGAGGTAGGCACCCCCGTGATGCACATCGACGGGACTGCCTTCTTCGGACCGGTGATCTCCCGGGTTCCGACCGGCGAGGAGGCGGCCAGGGCCTTCGACGGCGCCGTCGCGCTGGCGAACCTGCCGTACTTCTACGAACTCAAGCGCACCCGTACAGAAGACCCGCAGTTCGACACGGTTCCGGCGAACTAACCGGGTTCCTCGGCTGCGGGTGGCGGCCAAGGGCCTCCCCAGGCGGCGTTGCGGGCTGCCCGGTAGCGCTGTCCGTGCCGCTTGCTGACGGTGACCTCTCGGACGCCAGGCTCGATGTCGCACAGTGTCATTCGGACATGCCCCGTTCGGATCTGCGGGTGGCGAAGGATGCGGGCCAGTCGGCGCTGTGGTGGCTG